>NZ_JBUDSQ010000125.1:0-4757 GCF_054921335.1 Desulfoplanes sp.
AGATGTTATCTTGGTCCGACCCCGATAACCCCAGTCATTTCCTGATTCCGGTAGTTTGCTGGAACATTTTTCGAATGCAATTATACAAATTGAAAATTTATCAACTTTTGATCTGTTTCATGTTCTTCCTTGCACCCTCAACAGCCAGGTGCAAGGAAGAAACATCTTATTTAGTAAATTCGAAAGATACGCCTTCAATAGGGTCAATATTATCAATTTCTATTTTTTTAAACAGCATTTTTGTAGATTCGGGTGCAAACGATTTTCTCTATATGTTTAGGAGCGCAGAAATGAATAATGGTGTATTTATTGACACCCTCCGTCCCAATCGCAGTCACTTGACCAAGGGTATGGGCAGGTGGCGTTGGGTACGGAGGTGCTGTCCATAGAGCTGTATGTACAATTACAGCTCGGGTCCTGCTGTGAACAATACCACTGAGCTCCGGCAAGAAAATCCGCTTTAGGAATCTGACGGGTCCGACTGACGGAGCCTCCGCCTTCTGTTTTGAAGATGGTTGAGCCGTAAAGATATGCACAGTAAGGCTTCATTTTTTTGTTTTTGAGAAGATAAGAGATGGCGACCTCACCTGTTCGGTCCGAACCGGATGCACAGTGAAAATAGATCACATACGGATAATCGTGCTTAGTATTTACAAGATCAGATATCCATTCAATAAGTCCGCTCAAATTACTTGTCTGCGCCCCTGATGGATCAGGAAGAATATTCCACCATCTGAATTGCCCAGACACTGTGGCATTTGTTCCTTTTGGTGTAGGCAATTGAAGAAACGAATCTTTTGGTTGAGTAGCATCGGAAGGAGGCGTGGAGCCTGAAATTCCGCCAAAGAAAGTGTATTCGGTATTTAGTATATCTTTTTCTCCAGTATCATTCAACAGACTGATATCAATGAATCTAAAATGTGAGGGGAATTCAGATCCGTCCTTTATCTGTGATTTGTATAAACTCCGGAGCACAGACATGATGTTGTCATAATCAAAGACATATTTCCCCTGTTTGTTGGTAATACAGGGCTTGGATCCTCGGTAAAGTATATTGTTATGCGTTTTATTTCTATCGAGAATATATACTCTTGGATAAGAGCTCAGAGAAGAATCAAAAGGGACGCAGCCCGGGGCGAAATGACGGGCATTTGTCTCGGCTGGAATCACAGATTTGCCCAGGCATAGGTCAAGGCCGTCAACATCATCCTGGTCACAGGGAGAGGCATAGTTCCATCCCTTGTCACTTACCTTTATAATGCAGGGATTCGGCTGCTGGTAGAAATTGTCTTCCATGACGATTTTCCACGTGGAATTTGCTTCCAGCATTATACATTGCGGATTTGTTCCGTTTATTTCTATGCCCTTGGGACTCACGTCTGTTCCGTTTTCACCGCATGAGTAGAATGATATGGTTGTATAGTCTGTAAAATTACCAAAAGAAGTTTCGATATCGCATGTATTTTGGGGGGCGACAAAAAAACAATTTGCAGTATCTGTTTGACTGGCGCAGTTGCATGTTTGGGGAACAAGGTGCTGAGACGTCATTCCGGATGTATCAGCATAAGAAAACGTTGCTCCATTCACTGTAGCCGTATTCAGATTTGCATTGGAAAGATCCGCGTAAGAAAAATCAACATCACTCAAATCTGAACCTGATAAATCGGCATTCGACAGATTATGATGACTCAGGTCGGCACCCGCAAGATTCCGCCCCGGGCAGTTCCCTCCTATTACAATCTCGTCGTCCGGACATATAAACATCCCTCTGCTTATTTCTGAGTCACTCTTTTGCTCGATTCTGAAAATATGGACTCCTTCTTCGAGATTGACGATTGCCTCGGGATTATTTTTGTCGATATAAAAAAGTCTTGCTCCGACGGGAGATTCGAGTTCTACTGAGTATTTTTCGTTTTCAGGAATTTCCAGTCTGAATTTTCGATGTGTACTTTTTGTGAAATAACAAGGGATAAGGTCATATCCTGCTTCCCCTGTATCATTTTCAAGGGAACCCTGATGTGAGTCATGCTCAAGAAAAAATGTTACGGTCTGGTTTTTTTCTGCAAAAAGTTCTGGGTCAGCAGCCAGTTTTGATTCCTGGATGTATTTGGTCTGGCTCTCTGTTGAGTCGCTGTCTGTCTTGCATCCCAACATGCCAAAAAATACGAAAGCAAGAAGAAGTACCAACCATTTTTTCATTTTACCCTCCCAATTACATGCCGGTTATCGGTTGTACAGAAGACTACTCGCCTCAAAGTAGGTTGGCTTTAGTTTCCCCACAATGTTTGATCATCAAGGGCGTCTGGATAGATCGGAACATAGATGACCCCCGGCGTATCCGGTTGGGTGGTCAGACCCGATTGCCACTTAGAGCCCACCTCGGGGGTTCTCCAGGCTCCATAGGCAGGATAATCGACACCATTGTATGTGATTGTAATGCGGTACCCAAGATTCCATATGGGCGCCGTATACGGAGTCATTGAGGGATCAAAGATGACATAGCCTTCCTTGTTCAGGGTTCCGGCCGCATCGGCGCCGCTTCCGTCATCGGCAGGGATGCTGTGGACGTTCGCCGGAATGGTTGCCAGCCGTTGCGCTCTGACTGTCGCGCCTTTGAGATCGGCCAGATCAGTTACGGGCGATCCCTGTCCAAGCACTGCCAGCACCTTGAATGTGGGACAGGTAGTGGGTTGGTGTGCCGGCGGCTGGTAGGCTGGATCCGCAGGGGGCTGCGGGTTTGGATCCAGGGGGACCTGAGCGCTGTCGGGAAATGTCACTTCGGAATAGGTTTTCGGGGCATTGGTCGGAGATGGGATCACATTGACCACCAATGAATTGGCGGTGTCGCCGAAGGGCGGTTGCGTACCGGCGATGCCAAATGTCGAGCTATAGGAGAAACCGAGCGAGGAACCGTCCGATAATGTTGTCTTGTCACTCCCTGAGAGGGGAACTGTACTGGAAAACGGAAAGTTGAAATAGACATTGAATGTTTGGTTGCCCATATCAAAGGCGTTGAACAGAATATTCGTTTGGGCGTATGTGACCGTTGGAGTCGTGGCGCGTTGGGCTATATCCTGGTTGGGCCCCTGGATCGTGAGAAGGCTCTTGATCAGCGTTCCATTCACGGAGGGCTTTTGCTTGCCAATTTGTATGTTGGTGTTTTGGGGAACTTCTTTTGCATCCACCAGAAAGGTTGTGTCCGGGGGCATGCCGCTTCCCGGGGAGACACTGAGCTCATAATTGATGGCACTGTCTGCGGGAATGGTGCTGGCGTAGGTTGTTGCCGCAGTTGCGATCATGCCCTGCGTCGATTGGACTGCTTTACCTCCTGGAGATTGACCGACCGCCACCACGGATATCTGGTACATGGTCCCCGGGGTCAGGTCGGTGAGAATCGCTGAGGCTGCCGTGGAATTCGTGTTGACCACCACCTGGTTCGGCAAAATTTTGATAGGGGGCTGCTCTGTGGGTTTGGCAACAGGAACGCTGTCATCTTCGGCAATAACCTTGTAGCCGGTAAGGCTATATCCGGATGCTGGATTTTCGGTAACGGGCTCCCATTCAACCTGCATGGTTGCATTGGAAAGAGAAGTCACCCTGATGTTCTGCGGAGCATCGAGACGATCGTCCGGGAGAATCGTTATCCGCAGGTAGGGGTTGTCCGGACTTGTGGTCACCAGAGGATTGCCGACCTGGAGTCGATCCGAGATAGAGAAGGAATAGGAGTCCGAGAGGTTGTAAAGTATGGCTGCGTAAGGGTTGTAATATCCTTCATCGGTTGTTCGGGCGGCTCCGTAGGGTGCGTAGCCGGGCAGGTCTTCGAACCAGGAGGTTCCATTACTGCCGTAACGACTGCCCACATACCCGAAATTCAACGCAGCCAGGAAATTCCCGGCAATATTCGCGTACACACTGTTGGCGGCATAGGGAACCAAATAGCAGTCCAGGTCCTGAACGGAAAAAGAATTGGCCGGCACGCCATAGACGAACTGGTCAAAATACCTGCTGTCGAGTCCGAGCCGGACCGTGAGGTCTTTGGGTAATGGAGGATTGTCGGGATAGTTGCTGTCCCCGATGCTGCCCTGGGGCGCGTTGCTCATAGGCGCCGTGGGCTTGCATGTGACTATGAACCCACCCTTGTCATCAGAGGAAATGCTCGCCTGGTATGCCCAGTGGGTGAGTGGGCCGTTGTCCACACCGTTGGCCCCTTTGAATGTAACGGCTACCCCGTTATTGACCAGAGTCGTCAGATAATTGTGGTAGCTCGGGTAGGGAGCTGCTGAAAAGGGGGCAGTGGCATTGGTGGGGAGCATGGCTGAAAGGGTCAGTGGACTCATGACACGAAGAAACGTCCGGAGGCTGTCGGATCCGGAAGTCCAACCCGGCGAGGCACTGGTCGCGCTTTGTTCGTAAAAGGCCTGATCCATGTTTGCGGGATCAAGCTGATACAATTTTTCCAAAAGAGTCGTGGTCGATGTATAGAATGTGGTCGTCTGAAAGGGAGAAAGATCTTCCTGGTGGGCCATGACCTCGAGCTGCATGGGAATGCCGAAAAAATCGACCGATGTCAGATCGAAATAGCCGACATCATTATTTTTTCCCACTGTATAGCCGAGCTCCATTTTGTCATAACGTACATTTTCAAGGCTTGTAGGAGATGTATCCCCCGCTTTGTACGTCAGCGGTTCATTATAGGACACCCAGAGACGACCGGAATCGACATCGGTGGGTCTGAAACCGTAGACGTTGTTTGTTTT
>NZ_JBUDSQ010000126.1:0-4682 GCF_054921335.1 Desulfoplanes sp.
TTATTATGTCGTAGCAGAAAAGGGCAGATATGGATTCTGCCCCTACGGGTTCGTCGGATAAAATAACCACCAATGGCATCCGCCCGACCCGAACACCCAATAAATAATTTTCAGACCAAATTGTTGCTGTTTCGCATCGTCGCGACCGAGGCCGAAAACATGCGTAAGGGCGGATTCCATATCAGGAGGACTAACGAACCTTACTCTCCCCGTTTTTTCCCGTCCAACCGGTCGGCCAAACGACTTGCTCGGAGATGAGTATAGCGTGACAGCATCTGCAAAGATTTGTGCCCCGTTATTGGTTGAATTTCCAGCATATCCAAATCTGTGTTTTCAAACAGTCGACTAGCTGCTTCATGTCGCAAATCGTGAAATCGCAAATTTTCGATCTTGGCCTTATCTCGGAGGGCGCAAAATTTTTCGGTTATCTGGCTTTTTTGCAAACCAAAAACATTTCCTTGCGTGGGGATGGTTTTGCTGGGGAGCAAGCCCTTGAGAATGACGATGGCTTTGGACGATAGTGGAGCCGTTCGGGATTCTCCATTTTTTGTGTGTTTCAAGTAAGCAGTTTTCGTTTTGAAGTTAATCCGGTCCCACGTCAATTCTGCAATTTCGCCTCGCCTCATGGCTGTTTCAATTGCAAACAAGATGATTGCTCGCATTTTTGTCGAAGCATGTTTAAGCACCCATTCCTCTTCACTGAGCACTTTTCCCTCGACCTCAATAGCTGTATGCAGACGTCTGTCTCGACCCGGGGGAAGTTTTGGCCGGTTAATTTTTTTTACAGGATTTGACAATGATTCCATGCCCCAATCTTTCGTCGCAACACCGTACAACACAGATATTTTATCCAAGTCAAGACGGATAGTGTTGGCACCTGCCCCTTCTTTTTCCCTGATTTTAACAAAATCAGCCAGGTCCTTGCCCCGGATAGACGCAAGAAACCGATTAGCAATAGGATAGGTCAAAAGATGATTGATCCGGTTATTTTCTTTCCGGGGGTGCGCATATCGTGGCACATACTCCTCAATAAATCGTTCGAACGCTTCTTTCAATGTCGTATTTTCGGCTTCCTTCCGGGAAACAAACACTCCCCGATCCATCTCGCCTTCAATTTCTCGAGCCCAAGGCTTCTGCATCGGATTTTGTTTCAAAGGTTTTCGTCTGATTAGGCCATCCCTTGCGCCTGATCTTGACTTGCCATTGATTTTTTCCTCGTTTGCGAAATGTCGCCATTTTTGTCTCCCGGGAAGTGTCCCATGGTTTTTTGCACTGTCCCAAAATTGTCCCAAAAAAGCAATCAACGCAAAAAGGGGTTACGCTCCATTAGCGTAACCCCTTGTTTTTCTTGGTGCGCCCGGCAGGATTCGAACCTGCGGCCAACGGCTTAGAAGGCCGTTGCTCTATCCAGCTGAGCTACGGGCGCAACCTTTTGAATTGTCAACAGGTTTTAAAAATTATTGGTCCAACGGACTGCCTGTCGACAGATAGGAGCTGATAGGGAAGATCATCACAAATGTCAATAGATTATATGGTTCTTGGGACCAATTGAGTTTCTCATTTGACAAAGGTCGGGACTTGGCCAAAAAAAGCGGGTCGTTGAGGCTGGTTGTAACCTGATTGCCGCGATCTGCTCGGTGCGGATGCGGATTGTTTCTCCTCGCCTTTTGGGGGGGCGGGGAAACAGGGCACGGCGCGCCGTGCACCTTGTACGTTATAGAAGACGGAGGCAGGGAACTGGTGACGGAAATATATGTCTGATACTCTTTTTTTTCCGGATTGGGCATCCTTTGCAGCCCATCTTGATTCGCTGGGGCTTTTTCGTATGAAACCAGGGCTGGAGAGGGTGGTTGCCGGGATCGAGCGGCTTGGCCTTGGAAACCCATCCCAGGGCATGGTTCATATTGTCGGTACCAATGGTAAAGGATCAACAGCCGCGTTTCTCCATGCCATGGCAAGGGCACACGGGCGGACCTCCGGGGTGTTCTCTTCCCCGCATTTCGTGACGCCCCGGGAACGTATCCTTATAGATGGGAATATGCTTTCCGAACATGAGTGGATCGATCTGGCCAACCGGGTGTATGCATCGTGCCCCAGGGTCGATTTTTCCTATTTCGAACTTTTGACCCTTATGGCCATGCTTGCCTTTGTTAGAAACAGGGTTGATCTGGTCATCATGGAGGCCGGCCTCGGCGGGACCTGGGACGCCACGTCGGCCTTTGTCCATGATCTGACATTGGTCACCCCGGTTGGTCTGGACCACGAACACGTTCTTGGGTCGACCCTGGAGGCCATAGCCACGGACAAGGCCGGGGCCATCCAGGGTGGGGAGGTGGTGTGTGCTCCGCAGGAAGAGGGGATAGCCGATCTTTTCAGGAAGCGGGCAGAGGAGAAAGGGGCAGGGTTCCATCGCCTGTCCGACGTTGTTGCGCCGGATCATTCGCATGACGGTTTTGTCTGTCCGGCCGGAAAAATAATGGACATGGATCACACCGAACTCGGGCTTGCCGGTCCCTTCCAGAAGACCAATGGCATGCTCGCCCTTGCCGGATGGTCGGTTTTCACCCGGTTCAAGGGGTGGCCATTTTCGGCATTGAACTGTATGCAGGGGCTCACCAAGGCAGTCCATCCGGGTAGAATGCAGGTTATTGAAGGTGATCCGACCTTTCTTTTGGATGGGGCACATAATCTGATGGGGCTCAGGGCCCTTGCCGTGGGTCTTGGACACATGGATTTTTGTCCCGATGTCATGATTTTTTCCTGTATGGAGGACAAGAATCTCCTGGACGATTTGGAGCTGGTCAGAGGATTGTGTGGTGGGCGGATTCTGGTTCCGAACATACCGGGTAACGACAGGGCCATGGACGGGCGTCAACTGGCCGGACTGCTCGGTTCCCGCGCCGTGGGGTGCGTGAATATGCAGGAAGCCCTCGATTGGGTCGGAACACCATGTAAGAGGGTGCTTGTGTGCGGGTCGTTGTTTCTGCTTGGGGAGTTTTTTCGGATACGGGGATAGGTGGTATGTTTTAGGCTGTACGTTTTAGGTGTTGGGTTTTAGGTGAGTAGCCGGGGAGGGGGAAGAGGGAGCCCCCGGGGGGGGCTCCGAGGATTTGCAGTTTCCTCATGCCAACCACCTAAAACGTAAGCCGCAGTGCTGATTCCTGGAAAACGTACCTGAATAATTACTGCTATAATTGTTTGGTTTTTTTGGCTGCGTACATCATCACGAACAAGGAATGGGATCTTGAAAAATTTGTTCAGAATGCTTCCCTCGGTGGATAAACTTTTACACGCTTTTGCTACGCGCAAGGAGCTCGATCACATCTCCCAGCCCATGCAGCGGGAGGAGATCAATCATTTTCTGGATCTGTGCCGGCAGGAGATACGGGACAAGGTGGTCATCGATCCCGGGGACCTTGAATGGGGAAAAGTGGTCAACAGGGCGGTTTCCTTTGTTCGCTCCCAGTCCCGGCCCCATTTTCGTCGAGTGCTCAACGGGACCGGTGTTGTGGTGCATACCAACCTGGGGCGGTCCATCCTGGCGGACAGTGCTGCGGGTGCGGTGGCCGATGCGTGTCACCATTATTCCAATCTGGAATTCGATCTCGCCACCGGCAAACGGGGCATCAGGTATGCCCATGTGGAAAAACTCCTGTGCAAACTTACCGGTGCAGAAGCCGCCCTGGTGGTCAACAACAACGCCGCGGCAGTGTTGCTCATTTTGGACACTTGGGCCAAGGGCAGGGAGGCCATTGTTTCCCGCGGGGAACTGGTTGAGATCGGTGGCTCGTTCCGTATCCCCGAGGTCATGGCCAAGAGCGGGGCCACGCTCCGTGAGGTGGGAGCCACCAACCGGACCCATGTGCGTGATTATGAAAATGCCATCAACGAGAACACTGCAGTGCTCATGCGCGTGCATACCTCCAATTACCGGATCATCGGATTCCACAAGGCGGTCAGTCAGGAGGAATTGGTGGCCCTGGGGCACAAGCACGATCTGCCGGTCATCGAGGACATGGGCAGCGGGAACCTCTTTGATTTTTCCACCTACAACATGATGCCCGAACCAACGGTCCAGCAGACCGTTGCCGCCGGTCTGGACGTGGTCTCCTTCAGCGGTGACAAGCTCCTGGGGGGGCCCCAGGCCGGGATCATCATCGGACGAAAAAAATACATCGACCCGATCAAGACGAACCAGCTCAACCGGGCCCTGCGCATCGACAAGATGACCCTGGCCGCATTGGAGGCCACGCTCCGGTTGTATCTCGATCCGGAACTTGCCAGAACACATGTGCCCACCCTGTCCATGATCACGGCTGCCCCCGCTTTCCTCAAGTCCAAGGCGCGGAGAATGAAACAACGGCTTGCGCGGTATTTCGGGGACCGGCTGGATCTGGCACTGATTCCCGGAGTCTCCAGGGTCGGCGGAGGGGCCTTTCCCGAACAGGATATTGCCACCACTCTGGTCGGGATCAAGGGGGCCACGTGGTCGGCTGACGCATTGAAAACCGCCTTGCTGGCCACAAATCCGCCTCTTGTAGGACGCATCGAGGATGATTGGTTCTGCCTCGACCCACGGACCCTCGATTCTCGGGAGATGGGGTTGGTGATCGAGGCGTTGGAGGAAGGGGAAAAAGGGGTAAGGGGTAAGGCGGGAAACGGGAGACGGGAAACGGGAGACG
>NZ_JBUDSQ010000127.1:0-4641 GCF_054921335.1 Desulfoplanes sp.
CAGCGTTCGCAACGCTGAGGTCGTGGGTTCAATCCCCATCGCCTCCACCAAATAAAACGGGCACTTAGAGAAAAATCTAGGTGCCCGTTTTCAGTGTGTGCATACCAAGTGTGCACACGAGTGTTCACTCGGTTTTTGTAAGGTCGCTGCAAGCTGTCACCTAAAACGAGAAAACCCCAACGCACCCACCCTTTTTCAGGTCATAAGGATAGGTCATAAGCGAGCCCCTGCTCGGCAACGAACCCCCGCTGCAGCTACTACCAAGGAAAATGGCCACCACCAAGCAACACAACCATAACGCCCCTATCCGTCCAAAAAGATGCCGAGCAGACGCTCGGCGTTCCCAGGAGGGGCACCCCACCATCGGATCACCAGGGGCTGAATAGTTACAATATCCCGTGTATATTTCCAAAACATCAAACGCCCCTTCATCCTGCCCTCAATGGTGTGGGGGGCGGGATGAACGGGCGTTTGTCATGTTGCCTGCCCTGGCTTACCTTACCATTTTATGATGCGCCCGCGTTGAACCTCTGGTGCAGCTCCCCGCTATTTTTCGGGCTCCAGCAAATCCACGATCTGTCTGAAGACTTCCCCGGTGAATCCGGTAAGACTGGTGTTGGAAAGCACGACAATGGTGATGTCCTTTTCGGGATGATAAAATGCTTCCGAAAGATAGTAATCCGTGTCACCGGAATGCCCGAGAAACCCCTTGTATTCAAGGATACCGAATCTATAGATATAACTTGGAGCTTCAGCAAAAGGATTACCGTTGGCTATGCACTCGCTATAGGTTGCAGGAGAGAGCAATGCCCCGGTTGCAAGAGCTTTGACCCATATCTTCAGATCCCTGATAGTGGAGTAGGCATTCCCGCAAGCATACTCTGGCGAGTAATCCATTTTTTCGGTCCAGTCCTCCAAGGTATCAGGGTGATAACTGTGGGCATTGGGTTCCGGCATGTAGCTGCCGGATGCCGGTGCTCCGGAGTGCGACATGCCCAGGGGAGTGAACAGACGCTCCCTCAATACGGTCTCCAGAGACTGCCCGCTGAGCTGCTCGATGATCTGACCGAGAATGACGGTATTGGTATTGCTATAGCTCATACCTGTACCGGGCGAGTACAGCAGACCATGGGACAGACCTTCGTCTATCAGCTCCTGCGGTATGGCCGTGAAGTAGGGCGTGTTATCGAACTGTTCTTCGTAGTCGCCGGAAAGATAATCGTGATAACCGCTTGTCATGTCGCCCAGCATCCGCACGGTCACATCCGCGGCCTGCCTGAGATCCGGAAAATACGTGGAGAGTGGCGTGTCGAAGGTCAGAATTCCGTCATCCACATATTGGGCAATCACGTTCGTCACCATGGACTTGGTCACGCTGGCAATCTTGAAACTGTGCTTTTTTGTCAATTTCTCTTCGGTTCCCGTGTCGGCGAGTCCGATTGTGTAGGTCAAATCCACGGACCGGCTCTTGTCCTGTACACTGACGATCAGACCGGGAACGTTATTACTGTAGCCTTGTGCTGCCTCAAACTGCCCATCGGCCAGGTTGATGATTTTCCGCTCCGTTTCGCTATATTTTCCTGAACCTTCACAGGAACAGAGAAAAAGAACAAGAATGAACAGAAAGAGAACTGGATGTGTTTTGCGCATTTCATACCCGATTATAGATGATGGATACCAAGACTCTGACAGCGTATCGTACAGATGTGCCTGCAAAAAATATATTTTTGCAGGCAGGGTTAAGGTTTGAGCTGAAAGATTAAATAAAATCAAATAGTTATAGAATATGCTTTTGAGCCTGAACCCCGCTTTTCGAGTTTTTGCAGGAGCATCCGTACATGGTTTTACAGAAAAACTTGTCGACTCAATAAAATCAGTATCCAGATAAAAATCCCAAAAAGGGACTCCATCCGCGAGGAGCCCTCTTTCTTGATCAATCCGAAAAAAACATCAAGTTCCATTCACGGATGCCCTTGCTAAAAATTCCAAACAAGGCAGCATGTTCCGGCAAAACCTCAAACGCCCGTTCATCCTGCCCCACAACATTGGGGGCGGGATGAACGGGCGTTTATCTTGATATGCGGTCTTTACTTTACCATTTTTCCAGATGCACCCGCTCGGCCTTGTACCGGCTTTCGGACGTGGGCTGCTGGGCCGGGTGGCCGATGGCGATGTAGCCCAGGGGGATGACCTGTTCCGGCAGCTCGAACAGCTTCTTGGATCCCTCGATCCGATCCTCCATGGGAGTGATCCCGGTCCAGACCGCCCCGAGACCAAGGGCATGCACGGCCAGGAGGATATTCTGCACGGCTGCGGAGCAATCCTGCACCCAGTATCCGGCAAATTTTTCAAGACGCAGATCCCCGCATACCAGGATACCCACGGGGGCCTTTTCGGCCATCTGGGCATACGGGTTGATCTTCTTGATGCCGGCCTGAATACTCTTGTCCCGTACCACCACGAACTGCCAGGGCTGACCATTGCCGGCGCTGGGGGCCATCATGGCCGCTTCCAGGATTGTGGTGACCTGCTCGTCGGTGACGGGTTCATCGGTATACTTGCGGATGCTGCGCCGGTTCATGATGGCGTCAAATACGTTCATGCTGTTCTCCTCGAGATTGCAAAGGTTATGCGGGCAGGACGTCCAGACCGTTCCAGGTATTCACGTCCGCCGGATCGATCATGTGGGCAATGGTGGCCTCCATGGCCTTGAGGTGGGCGGTTTTGCTGTGGACGGCCAGGGCGTCCCCGCTCTCCCAGATTTCATAGAAGAGGAACGTGGGATTGTCGCCGCCGCTTTCGTGCAGATCGTAGCGGATGCACCCGGGTTCGGTGCGCACCAGTGGCACGACTCCGGCAAGTTCGGCCCGCACGGACTCGGCCATGCCCGGCCTGGGTGTGATCACGGCAGTAACATAGATAATGCTCATTGATATATTCCTTGGCAAGGGATTGAGGTTGTCCCGGCGCGGTCACCGGATTTTGTTACAGACTGTTTTCGCAGCCCCTCCCGGGGGGCTGCGAAAACGGCCGATTCAGGAATCGCCCCTACAAACATTTGAATTTTTTAGGATTTATTATAGACAGTTATGTGCAGATGCTTATATCAAAGCAATGACCACTCCCGGCACCATGGCGGCGAGCATGAGGAGGGGCACATGGATGTTTTTCCTGAATCCGGCAATCCAGGCAAAGAGCATTCCCTTGAACAGAGTATTGGTTGCGCAGGCCAGCACAATGCCCGTGACGGCGACTTCCCCCCCCAGGCTGGAACGTGCGGATCGGGACAGGGAGAGGGTGATGGCGTCCACGTCCATCAGGCCCGAGATCACTGAGAGGATGTACACGCCCTGATTGCCGAACCAGTGCTTCATGGCCTCGGCCAGGACGAGAACCACGGCCAGCAGGAGTCCGAACTGCAAGGCCATGCCGAGCTGGAGAGGGTTCTTCAGCTCGAGGCGCTGTTCCTGCCCCGTGCCGTTTTTTCCGTTCTGCCGCCAGAGCCAGATCAGGCTGCATAGAAGGCCCAGCAGCATGACGGTCAATGGCAGCCAGATGAGGTGAAGGAGCGCGGCATGAACCACAAAGACTTCGATCATGACCCGCACAAACATGATCGAAGACGCTATCAGGACCCCGCCCGAAAATATGAGGGTGACCTGTTTGTTTCTGGCAAAACGGGCCAGACTCAGGGTGACCGCTGTTGACGAGACCAGCCCGCCGGCAACGGCAGTAACGATCATCCCCAGCCGCTCGCCGGTCATCTTGATGACCATGTAGCCCAGAAAGGACAATCCTGAGATCAGAACCACCATCCACCAGGTCCAGTAGGGGTTCAAAGCCTCCCAGGGGCCGAACCCCTTGTCTGGCAAAAGGGGCAGCAGGACCACGGAGATGAGCAGAAGCTTGACTCCGGAAAAAAAGTCCTCGGACGACACACTGGTGAGCCAGCGGTGCAGGGTCGGTTTGTGGCCGAGAATGAACATGGTGATCACCGTGACCGCCATCGCCGGGATCTGATTGCCGTATCCTGCCCAGGCCGCCAGGGTAAAGGTCAGTAGCATGCTGAAGGCCGTGGTGGTCCCGACGTCCTTGTCCTTTTCAACGTCCAGGATGTGGGCCGCAATGACCAGGGCGGCAACCGACAGAAATCCGATCACGAGCAGCCACTGGCCGATCTCCTGGGAGAGCAGGGCAATGACGCCCCCCAGCAGGCCGATAAGACTGAAGGTTCGGATCCCGGCCACCCGCTGGCCTTCGTCCTCTTTCCTGCCGCTCCATCCCCTTTCGATACCGATCAAAAGACCGATTGCCAGGGCTGCGAGCACTTCCAGCGCTACGACATACATCTCATCCATGGGTGTCCTGCTTGTTATGGGGGCGTTGTAACTTTCTTTAAAATCCTTCTGTGATGGAGGAATTACGGCACGGGCGGTGCAGAATACAGGCTGAACAGCCCCATCATGAGGGGGATGGAAACAAGGGAGACAGAGCAAAGCTGGCAACCATGAACTGGTTGACGATCTCCCGTTTGCCGCCTGCCCGCTCTGTAAAAATGGGGATGCCCGTGATGGATGTCATTTACAGATGTGCCTGCAAAAAGTATTTTTTGCAGGCTGTTTTAGGTTTTAGGTTATTAAG
>NZ_JBUDSQ010000128.1:0-4508 GCF_054921335.1 Desulfoplanes sp.
AGAACATCGCCGGCCGCGTTCATACCGGTGAAAATGAATTCCTTGGCTTCCGGGTTGATGGTGACTGTGCGAGCAACTTCCTGGTCGTTTGCGGAAGTGGGGTGCAGAACCCGAACCTTCCCTGACGTATCGTCATCCCCGTCTACGCAGCCACAAATCACCATCAGTGATAGCAATATTCCAAAACAGCACCAAAATTTCAACGCATGTCTGTTCATAGCAGCTCCAGGCCGTTGTTAACGTTTGTCGTCGTATAAAACTTGTTATTTCAATATGTAGTATCCAGAGTGATTGTGCGCGGGGGGAGAGTCCATCGTGATTGAGAGATGGAAGCAGGTCTGGCATAGACTCCTGCATTGTCGGCAATTTTTTGGGCGCTGGCTACGTTTTCAGTTATATTGAGATTGTTTGTATAGTTGAGAGAGGTCGGAAAATTGATTCCGTTATAGGTAAAAGGACATATGCTGAAAAATGTATTGTAGAACCAGAAGTTATCTTCGTAGGTAATGTTTCCGTAGGTGCGGCATCCACCCGTGTCCAGGCCGTAGTCGATGGTGTTCATTGCGGAAACTATGGCATATTGGATGTAAAAAGGATCGTTTTGTTCAATATCATCGCCAAAGAATGCCTTGCCCTGAGGATTATTGTACATGACGTTATTTCTGGCGATGACGTACCTGCTCATGCCGTCGTTGTAGATGGTATTGCCGCCCCCGGATGGCTTTTTATCGGCAAAGACATTGCCTTCTATGAGTAGCGCGTCATCCTCGCTGGTCCCCTGATAACCGGTGGTATACACCGCCCCGGCATCCCAGAGTTTTTCCAGTGTCGCGTAGGTGCGGTTGTTGGTTATTCTGTTGCGGCTATTGGGAGTGAAGTCCTGGTGTTCTCCCCACATCCCGGGAGTGGCTCCGGCAAGGCCCAGGTTGATCCCGGGATCAAGAAGCCCCCAACCCCATCCCAGAGCCATCGCCGACCAGGGAACGTGCATGATCGTGTTGTGGTCTATGCTGGTATTGCGGGTAAAACCGGCGTATATCGCGGCCGAGTCATAATATTCCTGCCCCGTGTATCTGATCAGATTATTGGCGATGGTGTTGTTGGCTGTCAGCTGGCCCGGTCCGGGATTGTAATCTTCCTGTTGCACGCCCCCCAGCCAGATGGCCGAGGACGAGATGTCTTCAAACAGGTTGTCTTCAATGAGGCAGTTGCTGGAACCGGAGCCAACGTGCAGGGCAACCGCCCCCAGATGCTCGAAGATATTTCCCCTGAAGGTGATATTGTCGACATACTCCAGATGGATATTGCCCGGGGTTTCCTCGACCTTTTGGGCGTGGCCGATGATATTGTACCCATTGTCCGTACCTGTGACCATGCAGCCGCTCTGATCGGCAATGTACCCGGTCGCATTGCTGGGTCCCATCCAGGTGGCGTAGGCAAAGGTCAGATTTTCAAAGCTCAGGTTGCGTACCGGCTCATCTGCCGTTCCCTGGACCGTGAGCAGTTGTTCACGGATGGGCAGCTCGGCTGTTGCCTGGGTGATGTCTGTATCGTTTGTCGGGATATGATATAAGCGCCCTGAACTCTCATTCAGATACCATTCGCCTGGTTCATCCAGAAACTGATAGGCATTTTCAAAGAAGGCCACTCTGAAAAAACTCCATATACTTGTTTTGGATGCGTTTGAATCCAGATAGATGTTTGCGTTTTGCCAGGCCGGTTCCTGCAGTTCAATAAGGCCGCATTGCGAAAGGTCGTAGTGCAGGTAGTCATGCTCGGAAATGTCTATGGCGATTTCGTGGATATAGAAGGCAAGGTTTTCCAGGGGAGATGTGCAGGTGTTGTTGTAATCCGGAAAATGTGTAATTTTTTTGAGGGGTACCCGCTGCATCTTCCATTGGGGAAGAGAAACCGCCTCGATGTGCTCTACGTTTTTCCACGTATTCGGATCAGGCCAATCTTGATCCGGTGTTCCATCCATATTTTGCAAGGGAATAAAGAGTATCCCTCCGGAATCGCTGTTTTCCGGATTGTCTTTGTCGTATCCGAAATGGGGCATGAATCCCCCCGGATACTCTTCGGTCCTGGCCCGGGTCATCCTCATTCCGTCAACATAGAGCTGTCTTGATGTCAGTCTGGAACCATCCATATCATCCGTATCATCCGTATAAAAAATATTTTTGGATACATCGTGGGGTTGCCAGCCTGTCAGCTTTTTTGACCCAAGGATGGAAACAGTTGCATTATCCGCTGCCCGGTAGGTGATTGTGAAATCGTTTCGTCCCGAGTCCTGAGCGGTAAATCTCAGCGGATTGTTCAGCCTGTATTCTCCCCCCATGATGCTGACTTCAATGTCACCATCAAAATCAGCCTTGATTTTCCGTACCTCTTGCTGGGCTCTGGCTATTGTTTCGAAAGGAGTCTCCCGGCCCCCATCCTGAGAATCACTCCCAGTAGTGGAAACCCAGAGGTTTTTAACCGGCACATCACTGTTGGAGTTCGAGTCGTTAAGCTCGCAGGCAGCGAGGCCTGTGAGCAGACAATAGATGACGATACAAGTGATAACCTTTTTTGTTCGCACTCGATATCTCCCCTGTGATATGGTTGGCGGTCGACACATCTGGTAATAGATATGATGATTTTGTCTGACATGTATGAACAAAAATTGCCAGCATTGTTTTCTCTGCCTTGAAATGCACAAACGCCGACTGCCCGCAGGGATGAAAATCCCTGCGGGCAGTCGGCGTTTGTCGGAGCACGGTTCGCCGTGCTCCTTGAGGGAAGCGCAATCTTCGCTCTGACTCGGAAAGCTATCCCCCCTGTGCTGCTTGATTTTTTTCTTACCCACACGAAACAGCGAGGAGCCAAGATAATTCTACATCCGTTTGAATTTAAGAATTAAAACTCAAAACTTAAAACTGCGGCTTGGCCGCATTAGAGTATGGTGCAGTCTTTATGGTCTCAATGAAGCTCTTGTAAAAATTCTTTGCATCAATGTCGAAACAAACATCTACTTCATTGCCGTAAGGATTCTCCATTGTCGTACCATACGTTTTGTCGTTATCAATCTCTACGGCAATATTTTTTTTCTGGAGATTGGTGCAAATGCTGGGGTTCGCAACAATTGATGCGGCAACAGGATCCCAAAAATATGTAGACACCTTCTGGTCAAGTAGCGGCTGAATAACCTTCACAATAAATTTTGCCACTGGTTTATCAACGTTTTTGAGTGGATCAAGTACCGTATCGGTGACCTTTGCCTGATCTGAAGCATTGAGAGGCGATATAAGAACAGGAATGCCGGACTGTAGTATCACCGAAAATGCAGCCGCGTCGAGAATAACGTTGTATTCAGCCGATTTCATTTTTTCCATCATTTTCGTCTGAGATCTGTAGGACCCTGTTTTTTCGATCACTGTTTGCGGAGTTAGGTCAACAAAGTTGCCGGGGTGGGGGGCAAATGCTCCAGCACTCATGACGATGCGCTCAATATTATCCGCAATGCTGGGGTCCTTCTGCAGTGCCAGCGCGATATTGGTCATGGGTCCAAGTGCCAGAATCGTGACCTTTTCTGGCAAGTTACGCACCAGGTCGATGAGAAGTTGTGCGGAGGGGAGTGGGTTAGGCGGCACCGTGATATCGGGCAACCCGGCGGAAGCGTAAAAATCCAAAGCGCTTTGCTGCCAAGCAGCCGGAAAGCCGCCAAACGGGACTATCGCCCTATCCGCACCGTAAGAAACCGGAATGGTGGGCATGCCCCCCAGCCGAACCAGTTTCAGAGCCACCGGAACTCCCTGGATTTGATTCATGAACCCCGTCCCGGTAACCGTCACGCCGATAACCTCGACATTTGGAACGTTCATAAGATATAAAATGGCCATTGCATCGTCAGAATCCACATCCGTATCAATGATTACCCGTGTCGATTTTTGCTTTGATTCGACAACAGAATCGTTGACGGCGGAACAGGTGGTACAAACAAGCAGACAACCAGCGCAAACAAGTACGAAAATTTTTGTAAAAAACCATTGGAAAGTTTTTTTTGTCATATCTACACCCTTTTTATACACTGGATTAGTGGATTTGCTTCAGCCAAAAAAAGCATGTAATAATTTCAGCCGATTTATGCAACCATGAGTTGCACTCGCTGATCATTACTGAGCTGTATATTCAAGCCCTTGTTTTTTTTCCTTTGTAGTTATCTCATCCAATGCCATTTATGTGATTTTACGCTTAGCTATTACTTTCATGTATCTCATCCATGATTACCAAAATATTTCGTTTGAATTTCTTTCTAGCGTTTATCGGGGTCGAACCTCGTTATCTTTCTGGAATATTATTATAAAAATCCTAAAAAAAGCCTTTTTCACCGCTTAGAACGGCCATTTTACCCTCTAAACAAGCGCTGTAAGGAGGGGGTTGCTCCTTAAGCATGCATGAACGTGTCAGCCCTGGAAGGTCCTGTAGGTCATGGCTCGGCGATGGTGTGGCATGTTGTTTATGGATAC
>NZ_JBUDSQ010000129.1:0-4489 GCF_054921335.1 Desulfoplanes sp.
GCTTACCAGCTGTCCTTCTTACATGACCGCAAGGGCCACTCCTGCCGTTGTAGCGATCTTGAACACGATATCTGAAATATCCTTGATCAACCGAAGGTAGGGGACCCGTTCCAGATCCTCTGGCACGATGATCGTGTCTCCGGGCATGAGCTTCGTGCTGTCGAATCTACTGAACATGGACCCCGTCTGGGACTTGGAGAGCACTTCACCGTTTGCTCTAAGAACATACATAAAGTCCTCGTCCGCGGTTTTGGTCGGCCCCCCGGATTTTACCACATAGGACTCCACATCGAGCTTCGGCTGGTACAGATAGGCGCTGGGAGAGTAGACCGAGCCCATGACCGCCACGAAGTTGGGACGTTTGGGTATCGTCAGGGCATCCCCGTCTTCAAGTTTGAAATCATAGACAGAACCTTTGAAAGACTGGAGGTCGGAAAGAACTATTGAGACACGCCCTTCCGGTTTGATCGCGGTGAGCTTTTTGATAAATCCCTGTACGGCCACCTGGTTTGCCTGGGCAAGGGCGGTTTCATCCTTGCTTACGGCTGTTTGCGCCTGCTCGGCCACGACCTGGTTGGCCCTGATTTCGAGTTCCTGGATCAAATCCTTGAGACTTTTTTCCTGAATGGCCCTTGATTTGGGGGAGGTGAATTTTGCACCATAAAAATAGGCGTCTTTGGTGAAACCGCCCGCCCTTTGGATAAGGTCTGAGAGCCGTTCACCATCCTTGATGGTATAGGTTCCAGGGTAAAGGAACTCACCCGTCAGCGCGACCGTTTTAACCCGGTCTGCGTCCTTGACTTGCGGAATGAACACGGAGTCAAGGGGAGCGAGCTTGAAATCGGGATTTTTGGCGTATGAAAGGCGGATATGCTCGGCCTCAACGCGGTCACCCTTGATATGTTGTCTTGAAAGCTCGATATTGTTTATCCTAGCCCCGATTTTTTCTCGTCCCGCCATGGAGAAGAGGTCCTCAAGGGTCATTCCCTCCTGGAAAATATACGATCCGGGTTGCCACACCGCTCCACGGATGGATACGTTGTATCCTATTCCGTACTCCTGTCGGGATAGGATCTGTATCCGGTCGTAGGCGCGCAATTCCTGATCAAAGGAGCGGTCGAGCACTTTCTGCAGAGGAAATGAGGTCGTGGTATAATGCGTAGAAACGGGATCATATCTGTGCAAAAGACCGTAGTCGAGGATGGCCTCGGGCTTTATCAATTCCGGAGAGACGAGAATATCGCCAAGTTTGATGCCCGGAACGAAATTGTACACATCGGGACGCCAGACATGGCCTTCAAGGCGGACGACCTTGGGCTTGGATGACAAAACATACTTGAACTCCAGAAGATCGCCATCCTCAAGGGCGATATCTCTCCATTCAGGATTTTTGTTTGTTTCGATATCGTAGACAAGGAATTCGTCATTCTCTTTGTATCTTCGAACGTACAAACGTCCAGTTAACCCCTGTGGCAAAATGCCACCAGCCAAATCTACAAGATCGCCGATATCCGTTTCCTTGTGCAGTTCATAGATTGCAGGATTGGCAACCGCTCCGGCAATGGCAACGGTTTTTCCAATCCTTGGAACAAAGATCACGTCTCTGTTTTTAAGGATGACATCTGCTTTACGCGCACCTTGCAGAATAAGATCGTACAAATCTACAGGGATTTTCTTCCCGCTGCGGAGGAGGTAAACTTGGCGAAGACTACCTTGTTTTGTGATACCACTTGCCGATACCAGCCCGCCAAGGACGGTCGAAAAAGCAGGCACAAGATGCAATCCCGGTTGATCTACTTCTCCGAGCACATACACCTCTACCGTTCGCAACTTCTCCAGCGAAACGCTGACATTTATCCCTTGGATGTATTTTTCAGCTTCACTCTTGATAATCTTCTCGACCTGCCCATAGCGCACGCCTGCAACTGGGACGATTCCGATCTTCGGGACATTGATGGTTCCGTCTTTTTTGACGAACCCCTTGAATTCAGCGTCGAGGCCCGAACCCCATATCCTAATACTCAACTCGTCATTGGGGCCAAGAACGTATCTATCATCCGGAACGGCAAGTTTGGAAGGGACAGCAGTTGAGGAGGAAAAGAGGTTGTACCCAAACTGGTTCAGGGACCTGGCTGAACTGACAGCGTAATTGTTCCGGTAAAGGTTTTCGAGAACCGAGGTACCACCCGAGCGGGTTTCAAGTACATCGGGTTGCTTGTTTTTCTGATCAGATTCCGGGACATCCGCTCCACTCTCTTGCCCGGTTTCTAAAGCGGTCGTGCCTTCCAACTGTGCACGCACATCCGCGGGAAGATTTTGGATCATTTCAGGGGAAATGTTCTGCTCGATAGTTGCAGAAGAAAGCCCTTCGGGGATTGCTGGAGTCCCTCCTCCCTGACCAGATAGAGCGGCCTTAGCTTGGGCAGCACTGATATTTCCCACTGCAGGACTCCCTGGTCCGGCAGGTGCCAGCACCGGAAGGCAAAAAAGCAAGCACACGGCGAAAAAAAGGATGCGTCTAATGGTATTCATAGCTGTTTGTCTGCTCGAGAGATGTTTGGTTGCCACTCAAATTGGTTTCGATGATTGTCATACCCGGGTACTATTTCTGGTATGGCCGATGAATGGTATTCTCGGCCCCTGCAGATTTTCGGCTGCACACAAAAAACAGGCTGCTCACGCAGCCTGTTTGAAAAACGTCTGGAAAACTATACGTTAGCTAGTCTCCACCGTGACCAGTGTGACCGTGGCCACCATTGTCGTCGTCACTGCTCATAGCCACCGCAGCTGCAGCCGCTCCGACAACAACAGCTCCCGCTACAAGAGCCGTGGTTGCTGAGATGCCGGCACCGGCAGCGGCCGCCCCGGCACCGGCAGCGGCCGCCCCGGCACCAGCCCCGGCACCTGCACCAGCCCCGGCACCTGCACCAGCTCCGGCACCTGCAGCAGCTCCGCCTTCAGCTGCTGCCCCGGCCCCGGCACCTGCGCCTGCGCCTGCTCCGGTTGCGGCCATGAGAGGCGAGCCAAATGACAACATCGATAAAACAACCAAGAACGCTACCAAATTTTTCATAATTCCACCCCTTCTGTTGTAAGTTATCACCAAAATTAAAATAGTTTTTTCCAATCTGATTGTATAGCCTGTGCGCCAAGACCTTCAATCCAGCCGGCATAGTCCTCAGAAAAATACTTCATGGTCTCAAACTGTTTCCGATCCAGCCGGAGCCCTTTGGGTGGCACGGCTCTATCTCTCGGCAGAGGTCGCGTAGCGACAAGAATGATCCTCTGGCGTGAAGAAAGATTAAGATAGGCTCCAATGCCTCCGACCCAATCACTGCCGACTTGACCAAAAAAACTAGTCCAGTCTATTGCATCTTCCTTGGTGCTTTTGTCAAACGAAAAATATGGTTCCTTGACGGGATATCGTTGTTTTTCAAAAGACAGGCTCCCGCTATCCTGGAATAAAATATTTATAAACACGCTGTCTGGACCTTGAAAAAGTGCCGAAGACGTTTGGGTCGGACCATAGGCAAATGATTCTTGTTTTAGGAGTCGGAAGCCCGGTGGCAGGGCTATCGAGCAATCAAAGCCCGAGATAATCCCACCACTGACGGTAAAAAAGTTGGGACCGGTCTCAGCCTTTTTTTGCTTTGGGTTTTTGTTTGTGTCCGGAGCGTTGGTCGTCCATCCTTTGGAAAACATACACCTGTCAAAGGCCTTGGCGTAAACTTCGTTATTCAGTGATCTGCCGGAGACCGAGCGTTCCATGGACAATGTTTTGGCAACCCTCTCACATTCCACGCAATCTACATCATAGTCACCTTGATAATGACCTGGTTTATACCAAATATGATCATGACTTGCGCAGCCGGACATGATAAATATAACTACTGCACTTTGTACTAAAGCCCTAAGAAGGTCAACCAGGTTAGCGTCTTTCAGCATAGTAAAACACTATCACTACATAATATGTTCAGCACTTTCAATATCCTCGCCCGTCCCAATAAGAGAAAGCCAACCCCGATAAAAGCTTGTTGGAAAATCCTCTGTTTTTTGAAATGATTTCAATACACGAGAGAGCACGGAAGTCAACCCGGCCATCGTCTGTTCCTGGAGAAAAACCATGCAAGCCATTTTTTTCAGTCATATCAGGCAGGTAATGTGCCTATCCGCACCGTATGCTATCGCCGCAATCCTCTGGCCTTTTTTTCGGTGAATTCCAGAAAAGCCGACAACTTTCCTGAAACTGGCTGGACTCCGCCTTGGTTTTTTTACCCTCCGCAAAAAATCCAAGCCCTACCATGCAGCGGCAAGGACGAGCGTTGGTCAAAAAAAAATCGAAAGAGCAGATTATCAATTTTTACAGTGGGTGAGAGAATGTATGGACCCTGAATCCGGATAAACGGGACTGTATGGCTGTGGGGGATAACCCTACCATCGACGGGACAATGGTGCGGAAAAAAGTAGGTTGATTTTATCAAAATTTTGG
>NZ_JBUDSQ010000130.1:0-4465 GCF_054921335.1 Desulfoplanes sp.
AGACCATTCTGGGAAGGGTCACCAGACAGGTTGGTAGCGATTCGTGGGAGATAGCCGTTAAAAACCCCTGGGATACCACACACCCCGTGGCAGTCCTCGCCCCGGGATTGAAGCGGCCTGTTCTCTCCCCGAATCTGTTTCGCGTGGAAAAAGAAACCGGGGAGGCCGTGACCACGGCCAACCCCGGTCTGAACTACGTACTCCGGGCCGATCATCCTGACCTTGCCCCCCACTTCTTTCTGGAACAACGCCGGGAAGACCAGGATACTGTTTAACGAGTCCGCTTTCTGGCTGCTGTGCGCACCCTGTAGAGACGCTCGGTAAAGCCGCCTTCCCGGGTAAAGTCGTTGGCAAGCCTCTCGACCTGCCGGTCGAGGAGATAACAGGCCAAGTTCAAAAGGCTCAGGGCAGCGTTGGCCACCAGACAGGAATACGGCAACGATGTGGTATGCACGGACTCACACGGACTGGCACCGACCCGCACGGACCGTGAACTTGCCATGTCCGTGTCAGTGTCAGTCCGTGGCAGTCCGTGGCTGTCCGTGCAACCCCCTCCTTTCTCGGCCCCAGCCCATGCCTGCACCTCCTGCAGACTCGCACACCGCCTCGCCTTGAACCGCTCCAGCGCCGGGTGCCCTGTCGGCCATTGCGGCAGTCCCCTTTGACGCAGAAAATCCTCGTAATCGAGCCGCAACTCCTCAAGGCTGGCCCGGGCCACATTGGTCAGCTTGAGCTCCATCTTCCTGGATGTTCCCGATGCCTGGGAGCCTTCAGCGATATTCTGCACCCCGGACCGGGCCGCCTGGACCATCTGATCCCGGGTCCGGCTGAAGCGATCCACATAGAGCTCACAAAAACGCACCGTGACATCATAGGCCAGCTGGGCGATCTGAAAGCTTTTCAGGTTGCGGTAGCCGCCGTGCTTGGGGACAAGTTCCTCGTGAAAAGGCATGGTTTATTCCTTTTTTGTAATGGACTCACACGGGCTGACACGGATTACACAGACTCACACGGACAGTCACAGACTCACACCAGACTGTGTCGCCCAAGTGTCCGTGTCAGTCCATGTTCGTCCGTGCCCGTCCGTGTAATCCGTGCCCGTCCGTGTAGTCATTTGGCCAACCCGGCAAAAAACAGCTCCCAAAAGGGGTCCTTGTCCGGCTCCTTAAGCACCTGCCCGGTACCGTTCCTTACCAGCGTGTTTTCCTTCAAGTCGGCATCGAATCTTCCCAGAACCATGCTTTCTATGCCTGCCTTGCGCCACTCGCTTTGCACCCTGTCCACGGCTTTCGGCTCGACAGCGGCCAGCAGGGTTCCTTCGCTGATGGCCTGCCAGGGGTCGAAATCCAGGACCCGGGCCAGGGCGGCGATGTCTTCGGGCAGTTCAATAGCATCGAAATCCACGTCCACATGTATCCCGGAGGCGGCAGACATTTCCCAGAGTCCTCCCAGGACCCCGCCTTCGGTGGCATCGTGCATGGCGTGCACGCCCCCGGCGGCAAAGGCTGTAAGGGCATCCTTGACCACGGTGATCTGATCGACCCGGCCTTTCAGGGAAGCGAGCATGTCTGCGGAAAGCTCCCGGGCAAGCTGCTCCTGATACACGATGGCGAGCAGGGCCGCGGCCTCGATGCACGGTCCCTTGGTCATCAGGATCGTATCGCCGTCTCTGGACCCGCCCGGTGAGATCCATGCATCCTTATCTGCCGTTCCCCAGACGGTCACCCCGCCGATTGTCGGCACGGTCACGGCCCCGTACCATCCGGTATGGCCGCCCACAACGGCGATGCCGAGCTCTTCGGCAGCACGGGAGATGCTGGTAATGATGGTTCGCGCGTCCGACTCGGGGGTACTCGGGGGAAGCAGCAGGGTGTAGGTCATGAATTCCGGCCTGATTCCAGTAACCGCCACGTCGCTGGCCCCGATATGCACGGTGAACCACCCCATGATATCCAGGGGCAATCCCGGGGCGGGAAAGATGGGGTCTTCGGCAATGGCCATGACCCGCCCGTCGGATGTTTCCAGAACAGCGGCATCCAAACCGGGGCCGGGGCCGACCAGCACACGATCACTCGGGGCACCCAAGGCCCCCTGCACCAGGGCATCCAACCGGGAAGGGCTCGGCTTGCCCACCAGATTACTCACGATGCACCGGCCTGCCGAGTTCGGCCTCCACATCGGCCACCTTGCCCTCCAGCCGGTCCACGCTCCCCTTGCGGTCATCGATGGTGATGGAGGTGATCACCCGGCCAGCCTGTTCCATCATCAGATTGTGGCATTGCATGATCACCCGCATGACCTCGTCCTGATCCCCCTCGATGGTCGTCTGCATAGTCCCGAGCTTGTACTTCAGGCCGGATGCTTCGATCACTTCGATAACCGCCGCGATATGTTTCCTGAATTCTCCGCCTACCCCCACGGGCAACACTGAAAAACCTGCGAGCATGGCTGACCTCCTTGTTGATTGATACGGTGGGTATACAACACCTTCACGTTTTCTTTCCATCTTCATGGGACCGCAACGGTTTACCACCCGCAAACAGGGCTGGCAATTGATTGGTCGCCTGGAACACGACAGATTCGGTCTCATCTGGGTACCTGAACTTTCATGGCCGGCTCACCCCGTTCCGGTCGGTTTGACTGTCTGACCGAGCCAGGCCTCGTTCACCAGGTCGTTGCCTGACATCGCCCAAAACGTACTGTTTTCATTGAGCAACGGTTTGGTGTTACGAGGCCGTCGAGGGAGTTTCAAACCGATCGGAACGGGGTGAGCCGAGCGTGAGAACACATCACGCTTGGCGTCTGAAACAGGAAAAGCCCGCCAACAGGGCGGGCTTTTCAATCACCAGGGGAGGTGGGAGGAATTATCGCTTCATCTGAATCAGGACATTGAGCATTTCATCGGTTGTCGTGATGGTCTTGCTGTTGGCCTGGTATCCCTTCTGGGTGGTGATCATGCTCACAAACTCCGTGGCCAGGTCCACATTGGACTGCTCCAGGGAATTGGAGGCAATGGCCCCCTTGCCGCTGGCATTGGCCATTCCGGTGAGCGGCGGTCCGGAGGAGCGGGTCTCGGAGAAGAGGTTGCCGCCCTCGCGGTACAGGGAATACTGATCATTGAAGTCGGCCAGGGTCAGGGCGTAGAGTTCCAGAACCTGCCCGTTGGAATAGCTGCCGGTCAGAATCCCGTCCCGATCCACGGACACACCCTGGAGAAACCCGGCCGTATAGCCGTCCTGGGACTGGAACAGGGTGGTCGAACCGGTGTTGTAGGATGTGGTCGCCAGGGCGGAGCGAGATACTCCCGCCATGCCCGGGATGTTCGCCCAATTGGTCCCAACAGCTGACGCATCGGCAGTCGAAGGGTCCCAATCCGAGGTCGAATTCTTGACCCCGAAATTGATCTCGATATTTTTGGCTGCATCTTGGTTTGTGGCCGAGGCATCGTCCTCCTGCAGAAAATTTGCGGTGCAGATCGGATAGCCGTCTGAAGAAATTTCCGCCGGCGTCCAGTTCGCAAGGTTCTTGGAATCGTTGGTAGTCGTAGTCTCTGGTAACGTGAATGCCGAACTATTGGTAAGTTCCCCCGCCGCATTAAAGGTCAGGGTGCCGACCATGAGCACCCCGGCCCCTTCGGTGCCCGAAAGGGGATAATCAGCACCACCATCATTCAAGGTCCTTCCATCTTCGGAAGGCGGAATGGTGACCATGTACTCCCAGAGCTGATTGCCGCCCGCGGCGCTCGTGACAGTGTCGTCCTTCACCGGATCGAAATATATGGTCATGTTGTGTGCGCTGCCGTTCTGATCATAGGTCTTGATGGTCGACTGGTAGCTGTACATGCTGTCACCAATGGGCTCATCCTGGGTGGCATCCCAATTGGAAAACATGGCGAACATCGGATTGGTAGTGTCGATGGACTTATCCGTACTCTGGGAATCCAGGTTGGTCATGACATCGACTTTGGACGTCGCCTGGGGCGGGGACTGAAAATTGTCCAGCACGATATCCGTGGGCACCCCCTCGATCCGGGCGGAAGAGCTTTCCGTTGTGGTGGAGGTGGCCGCAATGGGATTGGTATCATTCTGCACCTTCCATCCCTGGACCGCATACCCGTGGGGATCGGTCAGCCTGCCGTCGGCGTCGAACCGAAAATTTCCGGCCCGGGTATAATATTGGACACCTTCGCCCGGAGGGGAGACCACGAAAAAGCCCTTGCCTCCTATGGCCAGATCCGTGGCCTCGGTGGTTGTTTCAAGCGACCCCTGGGCAAAATCGGCCATTACTGTTCCCACCTGCACACCGCGGCCGATCTGGCCGGTGCCGGCGGCCGTTGTGGTGGCCTGGCTCATGGCATCCTCGAAATGGAGCCGTGACCCCTTGAAGCCGACCGTACTGACATTGGCGATGTTGTTGCCGATGACGGTCATGGATTCTCCGTGGGCCTTGAGGCCGCTGGTTCCCG
>NZ_JBUDSQ010000131.1:0-4262 GCF_054921335.1 Desulfoplanes sp.
TGTCCCTACTTTTTCCTACTTTTGCGCCTACTTTTGCAGAAAAAAATTCGTTCCAAGAGGTGTATGTAAATCCGGAGTCAGCTGGATCATGATACCCCCCACCCGGCATTCCTCCGATCAGATTTTCATCATGGCGCGAAAGCTCATGAGGGCTGTTTCTTTGCTCTACTATCCCCTTGCTCCATCATAACCCACAATTTGACCATAATGTACACAATGTATATGTTGCGTACATATTATAAAGGAGGAAACGATGAGCACAGTTACCGCACGCATACCGGAAGAAACTGCCTTCAAGCTCAGCGAGCTTGCTAAAACGACAAACAGAAGCAAATCCTTTCTCATCGCACAAGCGCTGGAACAATTTCTAGAAAAACAGGCATGGCAGGTCACTCAAATCAAAGAAAGTCTCGCTCAGGCCGATGCCGGAAAATTCGCCTCGCCTTCCGAAGTCCATGACGCATTCAGCGAATGGGGGCTGACCGTTGAAGGCGACTAAAGTCCGCTGGACACATAATGCCCTCAGAGATCTTGAAAAAATCCGCCTCTACCTGGAAGAAAACGCAGATGCCAAAGCTATGCTTTCCGGAGCGCAAAGAATCTGGGATAGTTGCCAACGATTGCGACACTCCCCTGAAAGCGGACGCCCTGGGCGAGTCCCCATGACCCGTGAACTCATCGCGCCTCCGTATAGTATCCCTTACCGAGTCAAAGATGGCGCTGTCGAAATCCTCAATGTGTTCCATGCTGCTCAAAAACGCTGAACCAAGGCGGCGCAGCATCTTGAGGGTAATCTTTTAAAAGAAGCAAAACAAAGACGAGGTGGACTAGATGAGAGCTATAGCGGAGAGAAATCTCAACGACGCCCTCGCCCTGCCGCCCATAGAGAAGGCTGGATTAATTCAACGCCTTTTCCAGAGCTTTGATGTCCCTGAAGACAAGCATATCGAAACCGCCTGGACGGAAGAGGTTGGATCCAGGATCGAAGCATACAACCAAAATTTGCTCACGGCCGCCCCTGCAGAGGACGTCCTAGCGGGAGAAACCCCTGCAACTGAGGCCGGGTGATGAAAACCGGGATCATGTGTACCAGGGGGTGGTGGTAACTGGAGGACACGGTGTGGAACCGGTCCTGTACGCCGCCGAACCCGAGATCGAGCGCAATTATGACACCGCGCGCGACGCTTTGGAGACCGCGGTGGTCGACCATGCCCTTGCCCGCAACCTGCCCTTGCTCGGCATCTGTCGAGGTGCGCAACTGCTCAATATTTGCCGAGGGGGAACGGCTGCACCAGAACTTGCGCTCACACCGCCAAAAAACCTCCACACGGTGGACCGTGCTGCCCCTCAAAACCCTGTGTATGCAGGACGGATCGGAGATTTCAGACAGCATGCTGGCCGCGCTGCTCAATCGGGGACACTTGCGCATCAACAGCCTGCACAACCAGGGCATCGACCGGGTCGGCAAGGGGCTCAACGCCGTTGCCCGGGACCTCGGCGGCATTGTCCAGGCCATCGAGGGCCCTTCCCGCGATTTCCACATCGGGGTTCAATGGCATCCCGAGCTTCTCCTCTACGCAAGCAGCCAGCGCGCCCTGTTTTGCGAACTGGTCAAACGAGTCCGACTAGAATGCTGCCAATGACAGCATTCTAGTCGGATCAAACAACACAATAGATCATAACGATTACAGATATTTGAAGAATAGCTTGAGGATTCAGGAATGAAAAATAATTTAAAATATTTTGACACCAACAAGCATATATTTCTATATATTTATACAGGTATTATCGTATTGACACCACCATCTATATGGACGTTCGCTCTTCATTTCAAAGCCATGCAAGACAACGAAAATGCCGCAATCACCTTGCTTATGATATCAATAGTCTTTGTTATTCTCACATTATACCTGACCATACGTTGTGCAAAAAAAGAACGTCAGATAAGATACATAAAAAGCACTCCGTTCATTATTAGTGGTATAATTGCAAGCATATTAGGAAGTCTTGCGTTCAGTTCGAGCGGTTTTGTTACGGCAACATATTTATATGAAGTAAATAAAATTCTATTTTTTACTGGTTTACTGGTTTTTTTATCCGGGCGTTCAGTATTCACATCCGGGTGCAGTATATTGGCCATGAATAAAGGAAGACCCCCTCAACTGGGCTGGCTCGGAGGTATTGCCGGATTGTGCGGGTTGCTCATACTTTGGGTGATTCCAAAGAAAAATTCTCACGGGCCGATCCCGACACCCCATCAAGAAAATCAAAAAAAATCGTAACCATTCTGGTCGAAAAGTAGCTACTCGAACAGTCTGATCTTCTCATGCAGTAAAGCCGCAGTTTTAAGTGTTAAGATGCGACTGCAAAAGATGGTCTCGTCGCCAATCTTGAAAATTCATATGAGCTAACTCATCTGGTTTTAATCAAAATCTAACAACCTAAAACAGCCTCTAAAAAATACTTTTTGCAGACACATCTTCAAGTTCAAACGGTTATAGAATTTTCTTGTTTTTTATAACAGAACCTTCTGAGTAAGGTACTAAAGATAGATTGGGGCAGCATACAGTGAATCGGGAGCACTTGTTGCCATTTTTGGCAGTCGATATCCAGACTTGAACATCAGTACAATATATCGATAGTTGTCGTTCGTGATGGCTTGAAAAGCCTCCAGGACGCCAAAACAACTCAAGAATCAAACAAGTGTGCCTAGCAAAACGTTGCGTACAATGTGGTTAAGAGACAGAATGATACATTGAGCAGATGTAAAAACAAGGAGTGCACATGTATTTTTCAAAACGTAAAATCTGGTTGCTTACTTTTTTTGGGACTTCTTTTATTATTTTTTTATTTACTGCACATGGTTATGCCTGTACAGGTGTATGTCTCGTGGGAGAAGACAAAACAGCCGTTTTTGGTCGAACACAGGAGTGGGGAAAGTTCGACCTTCACGGCAAGGCTGGAGTCATTCCCCGTGACACATTGTTTCAGGGCACAACACCGCAAGGAGAAAATGGCTTGAGATGGTATGCAAGATATGGGTTTGTGGGCACTCTGCTTCTGGACCGAGTTTTCTGCACCGGATTGAACGAAAAAGGACTGGCGGGCGCCTTTTTCTACCACGAAGGATTTGCAAAGTATGCTGATTTTAACACGGAAAAGACTGGGCGATCACTTGCTCCAACCGACATTCTTCCGTTTGTTCTTTCCAGCTTCTCCAGCCTTAAGGAAGTGCGGGAAGGTCTGAAACAGGTACAGGTCGTGAACGTGGTTGACCCCGACCTACACAAAACACTCCCCGTGCATCTGATGATCACCGAACCCGGTGGGGATTGCATGGTCATTGAATTCAAGGATGGCCGGCCAACATTTTTCAACAACCCGGTGGGTGTGATTGCCAACAGCCCCGGTTTTGACTGGCATTTGACCAATCTACGCAACTACGGCTTTTTATCCCAAAAACCCTTTTCAATCAAAAAATGGGGTGAACTGGAAATAACACCCTTGGCGGCAGGTTCCGGACTTCTCGGCCTGCCCGGCGATTATACCTCTCCTTCCAGATTCGTGCGCGCTACCGTTCTTTCGCAAACCTCACGCCCGACCAAGGGCGGCTTGGATACGGTACAGGAAGTTTTCAGGATTCTCGACAGCTTCCAGCTTTCGGCCAGCCAGTCCGAAGGTACGGAAGCGGACAAAGGGGATAAAGATAAAGCACTTCCTGCCGGCACACAATATACCGTGGTCACGGATACGAATAACCGGGTCATCTATTATCACACAATGTTCAACCGCAGAATTCGAAAGATCGATTTAAAAGCAATTGATTTCAGCAAGGGGACCATGCACAGCATCCCGCTTGACGAAAAACGCGAACAGGATATCCGCGAAGTGACCGGTAAACTATAGTACGCACTACTCGTTTGAACATACAGCGTTATTCGTCTTCATCGTGCCTGAATGGTTACTGATCGGAACAGGGGATCTTTTGATGTTCGAGTTCCACTGAAAACCACTGGGCTGGCAGTGGGTTCAAGCAACTTGCAACACTACAAAAGGGAGACGATATAAGGGAGATATAAGGGACAGGCAATCTATTTTCTTCATTCACTTTTCTCCAGCAATCCAACTCCCCTTCTGCATCTCGAAACCCCAAAACATCCTTCAGGGATAACTTTCCCGGACAGAAGGGCGAGTAAGGCTCCTCTCAGCCCCAGTAGCGGCCAAAATAGTTCCGTATCCCCGAATTTTGGACGCAAAAATCC
>NZ_JBUDSQ010000132.1:0-4214 GCF_054921335.1 Desulfoplanes sp.
GTCTGCTGTCGTTCTCACGGTTTCAACTCCTCCTGGAAGATGTTTAACGCTCTCTCCTCGCCGCATTGTTCGCAGATTCGAGCGGGCACGTTAAGAATCACAATCACCTTGCCATTGTTCATTTCAAAAGGGAGGATAGTCGTTCCAATCTCCATTTTCCCTTTGCAGAGTGGACAGGCCATGTCACTGTCTCCTGATTCTGAATTCTTCATCCCAGCGTTCGCTGGTGGGTTCATACAATGTTATCAACCAGATAGTATTGCTTTCCTGATCCCGGGCTACCATGGCATGCAACGTTCTTCCGGAAATTGTATTACAGGGAGTGTAAAGGCAAAAACAATCGGTTGCTACAATCCGTCAATCTTTTAAACCCGTACTGTTCATAAAATGCTCTGGCAGTATCATCCACGGCATCGACCACCATGGCATGGATCGCAATCTGATCACGGACTGACAGGGTTCGCTGGATGGCATCTACAAGCAGCATCCTGCCGATACCACAACCCTGTGCCCGTTTGCTGACACCAAGCCTGCCGATCAGGGCGGCTGGAATCGGATGCCTGGGAAGCCTTCGGGCCATATTTTCGGGCAATTGGTTCAAGGCAATGGATAATGCACTCAAGCTATAATATCCCACTATCTCCCTGGGTTTGTCGAGCCGAACCGCAACAAAGACACGGCTGATGCCGCGTCGTATATCCTGTCCTGCCTGCTTATGGATATAACGGTCCAGTGCCTCTTCATGACACGAAAAGCCTGTCCGGTCGTGATCAGCCTGCAGCGGCTCGATAATCAGATCCTGAGAGTGTTTCATTTTGCAACAACACGCTGGTCGTATTCTTCAAAGGCTTCTGATAGTTTGGTTGTGAACCGCACAGGTCCGGAAAGCGCCCCCAAAAAGGCCTGCGATTCTTTGGCGTTCAGGGACATCGACTGATGCTCCTGGACTGTTTTCTCCGCATGCTTCAAAGCACTGGTCAAAATAAAGTTGCTGACGGTTTTCCCTTCAAAACCCGCGGCAAGGGTTATCAACTCCTTGGCCCTGCTTTTCACACGGAGGTTGATCCGTTCGGTTTTGGTGTTTTGTGATGCTGTATTCATCCCCCTGTCTCCCTGTTTGTTATAAATTCCAAAAAAACGTACGTCAAAAAGGTGCCTCCGTCAATCATCCGTCCAGCCGAGAGCAAGGCACCCGTGGGGTCTGATCCATCTAACAACGTACCTTCATCCCAGGAGCAGCCTTCTGTCCAGATGAAGGATCTCCGCCAGTTTGGCGGCATTTTTCTTTCCGATGGAACGTTTTGCGTTTTCCATTTCAGAAATATGACGCTGAGGAATTCCAGACAATTCGGCAAGGCGGGCCTGGGTCAGTTCGGCACGATGACGGGCCCCACGCAGGGCGTGACCGGCCTCGGTCCCCTGGGCGAGTTCAGGAAAGGCAGCCCGCCACGGTACAGAATCCGACATATCCGTGATACCAAGCCGTTTCATGGCCCTGATCGCCTTTTCCCTGTTTGCGGCAGGCCCTGTCAGGCAAATCTGCACCGAGTCAATAGCCGCTAAACGGTGATTGATCCTGCGGTTGCAAGTTACAAAAAACACTAAAAAAGCCCACCGAGGAAAATTCCAGGGTGGGCGTAGTTGTTTACAGGCACACGCGCTATGGCGCTGCCGGTTTGGTCAGAGATAGAGACCGGCCTGCGGGTTAGTTGTCCGTGGCAGCAGCCAGTCTTGATGCCATCTTTTGACGCATTTCCTGCACATCAAAAACCAGTGAAAAGAAAATCAAGGGCACGGATGAATCGATCTCTGAATGCCGAAAGATCACACACAAACGGGCCCATATCCGAAATGTGAATCCCGGCCATTTGCGGCGTCAGAACGATATAGGGTGAGCCGTTGATTGCAACGGTGGGGGTCAACGCATCGATAGGCTTCTCGAGCAGGGGGGGTGAGGGACACAGGGGAATCACGACGCGGGTCTGAAGATCCTGCAGAAAATCGTTCTGCACATCCATGAGATAGGGCATCGTTTCCCGGGTTTCCTGGTTGATATTTTCATAGACTGAACATTGAGCCATCAGAAGCACCTGCTTTTTTGACTGAAAACACCATGCTGTTCGACATGTTCGTTATAGGCATCAATGGAATCCTTGTTGTCCAGTTTCCATTGTTCCTGCCTTTTTTCCCGGATCATTTCGATCAGGGCTTGCTCAAGGGTAGCTGAAAGGTTGATGTCCAAGTCCTTTGCCTGTCGTAACAGGTCGCAATTGACGCTCAGATTGGATGCCTTTTTGGGGGCTTTTTCTTCAAACAATATAACCGGCATATGTCCTCCTGGATTATCCGGGTATTCCTATTCCTTATTCAATATGCGCATATGCTATGTGCAGTCAAGTTGCGCTCTTTCTCTGTGGTATCAACGTTCCGTGCCCCACTCAAGCGAGGTGATGCGGGCTGTCAAGAAACAAGGTCTCCTGCCTGCTGCATCCTTTCCTTCCTTCTTGCCTTTTACTTTAATAAGAGCTAAATAATGATCTGTTAAATGCGTATTAACCTTTTACAGATCATATTTTAGTACCTTACTCGCGAGAGTCTGCCATAAAAAACAAGAAAATTTTATAACCGCTTGAACTTAAAACTTAAAACCTAAAACCTAAAACTGCGGCTTGGCCGCATTAGCTTTTATTATATGCAATCATTTACTCTGATCACTCCCGAAGAAGTTGCTGTCGAACTGGCCAGGCGGGTCAGGGAACTGCGTTTGGCCAAAAAATGGAAACAGAAAACATTGGCTCAGCGTTCCGGCGTGAGCGAAGGGAGTTTGAAACGGTTTGAACAGACCGGCAAAATTTCCATGTCAGGTTTTTTAAAACTGGTCTTTACCCTGGGCAGACTCGATGAAGTAAGCGAGATTTTAAAGCCTCCCAGGGCGAACTCCATCAAAGAACTTCAGAACCTGGACCGCACAAGGCCCAAACGGGGGTCTGTTTGAAAACATTGAATGTTTTTTTGCATCGTGGGCCAGGCGATGTGCAAACGGTCGGTCAGCTCGCAGAAAAAGGCTCCTGCCTTTTTTTTGAATACGAGCCCGGCTTTCTGCATAAACCGCTCTGGCTTTCTCCTTTCAAACTTCCTCCTGAGCCTGGACTGCATGAGCATACGGATCATGCATTCGGCCCGATATTCGGCCTTTTTGATGACTCCCTGCCGGATGGATGGGGGCTCTTGCTCATGGATCGCTTTTTCAGAAAAAAGGGAATTGATCCCGCTCGGATTTCCGTCCTCGATAGGCTCGCTTTTCTGGGAAATGACACCATGGGAGCCTTGACCTATCAGCCTGCTGCTCCCATCATAAAAGATGATGTTCCTTTTGACCTGCAAGGCCTCGCTGAAGAGTCCAGGCAGGTTCTTATCGGAAAAACAAACACCGTTCTGCCTCGTCTCATGCGGGCAGGAGGAAGTCCCGCAGGTGCCCGGCCCAAGGTGCTGGTCGGGGTGCATGGGGATATTCTGATTTCAGGGGAAACGGATCTTCCGTCCGGCTTTGAGCACTGGATAGTCAAATTTGCTGCGGTAAATGATTTCAAGGACAGTGGTCCCCTTGAATATGCCTATTCACTGATGGCTAGGGAGGCAGGCATACGCATGCCTAAAACACGACTGTTCGAGACCGTTGACGGTCAATCTTTCTTCGGAGTCAAACGCTTTGACAGGAAAAATAACCATCGTTTCCATGTGCACACCTTTGGCAATCTCATCCATGCCAACTTCAGAATTCCCTGCAGCGATTATGAAGATCTTTTCAAAATTATCAATGTATTGACCCGAAACAACCAGGATCTGCTTGCCGGATTCAGGATGATGCTTTTCAATATTCTGGCCCACAACCGTGACGATCATGTAAAAAACTTTTCCTTTATCATGAACGATGATGGTGAATGGAATCTCGCACCTGCTTATGATCTGACCTATGCTCCCGGACCGGGAGGCGAACATTCCATGACCGTGCTTGGAGAAGGCAGATATCCCGGCCGGGAAGAGGTATTGCAAGTTGGGGTTCGGGCTGGTCTGACAAGAAAAGATGTAACCCAGGTCCTGGATGAGGTATGTGCCGCTGTGAGTCGATGGAATTTTCATGCCGCCCAGGCAGATCTTTTACCCCGGACCAGATCATTTATCGCCTCGGCCATCAAAGAAAATCTGAATCGGAT
>NZ_JBUDSQ010000133.1:0-4209 GCF_054921335.1 Desulfoplanes sp.
ATCCATGCCCAGTCGTGTTTCCAGTTTGCGGATCTCGTTGCGGGCCGTGCGCAGGGCCACGTCATGGGTGTTGCCCGTGTCCTCGTTGTCCGCCTTCATGAACGGCCGATCGGCCAGGCTCTTGATCTCTTCCAGCCGATAATCCAGGTCGAAGTCGATCTGTCGCAGGCCGCAGTCCAGCTCGAACAGTGGTTCCATATACTCGTTGTTGGCGTATTGTTCGGTGATCAGGGCCTCGTAGCCCCAGCGTGAGGGCATGATCCCGGCGTAGAGGGGTACGTAGTTGTCCGGGTTGTCTCTGGAGCCCAATTCGTTGAAATCGATGACACTGCCGCACAAGAGCATCTGGGGAATGAGCAGAAGGGGAACCAGAATGTAGATGGCCACCACGGACTTGAGGGAGGCCGACACGTTCAGCCCCACCAGGCAGGAGCAGAATCCCGCACTGAAGAGCACGGCAAATCCGGGCAGGTACATGTTGGGAATGCCCAGCAACGGGAAGCTGACCAGCATGAATCCCACAACCTGGATGGCGGTCATCCCGGCCAGAAAGGCGCATTTGCCGTTCAGGTACCCGAACCGGCTCAGGCTCAGGAATTGTTCCCGCTTGAGGATCTTGCGGTCCCTGACGATCTCCTCGGCACTCACGCTCAGCCCCATGAAAATGGCCACGATCACACTCATGAAAAAGAACATGGCGATGTTCACGTTGTCCACAAAGGCGATCTTCTCCCCTGACGATCCCCGGCACAACCACGCCAGGACCAGCCCGATGAGCGGGGCCTCGAGCATATTGATGAACATGTATTGCCGGTTGGCCAGCCGGGTGAGCAGGTTGCGGGTCAGGAAGATGGCGAACTGGCCCCATTGGCTTGGTCGCCAGAGTCTGCGTGGTGGAGGGGTGGACGGGTTGTCATCCTGTGGCCGAGGGGTCGCTTTGTTGCGTTCCAGATAGCGTTGGTGCCATGCTTCAGGCGAGACCAGCCGGTCCGTGGTGAACCGTCCCCGCTCGTCCACCCGTTTCATTTCGATGATCTCGAAGATCTGCCCCGGGTTCACGTTCCCGCAGGTGGGGCACATGCACTCCTCGGCCCCGGACTGCTGGGCCGCGGTGCGGAAATAGGTGACCGCCTCCATGGGGTTGCCCTCGTAGATGGGCCGTCCCCCCTTGTCCAGAACCCACAGGGAGTCGAACATCTGGAAGATCTGGAAGGAGGGCTGGTGGATGACCACGAAGACGAGGCAGCCGTTGTTGGCCTGTTCCCGGAGCAGGGTGATGACGTTTAATGAGTCGGCCGAGGAGAGGCCTGATGTGGGCTCGTCGGCAAAGAGGATGGCAGGCTTGCGGATGAGTTCCAACGCGATGTTCAGCCGCTTGCGCTGGCCCCCGCTGATGGTCTTGTCCAGGGGCGAGCCGACCCTGAGGTCGCTCGTCTCCACCTGGCCCAGGTCGATGAGGGTCTGCTCCACCCGTTTGCGGGTCTCCTCGGGCGAGAGATTGTTCAGGCAGAGCCGGGCGTTGTAATAGAGATTCTGGGCAACGGTCAGGTCCTCGAAGAGCAGATCGTCCTGGGGCACATAGCCGATCACGCCTTCGAGTTCCGGATCATCCGCGTACAGGTCGCGGCCGTTGATGAGCAGGGTGCCGGAGTCGGGGGGCAGGGTGCCGTTCAGGATGCTTAAGAGGGTGGACTTGCCCGTGCCGCTGCCCCCCATGATCCCGATGAGCTGTCCCGATCCCTGCCTGAAGGAAAAATGGTGCAGCCCGTTGTCGCTCCCCGGAAACCGAAAATCCAGCTCTCTCCCTTCGAAGATCACGGGTGGAGACTGCTTGCCCAGATGCAAAACCTTGCTGATGTCCGAATAGTAGCAGGGCCTCCCCATGCCGTCCCGCAGCAGCCCGCCCTGGGGCAGGATCTGGAAATGACCGACACGGGTCAGACGGCCGTTGATGGTCAGGGGCCCGCGTGTGGGCATGAGCAGCAGGGTCCCGGTCTCCTGAATGAGCAGCAGGGTCCAGGCGGCGTTGAATGAGGAGAGGTTCAGGAAGGTGCACGAGGATGTGTTCCGGGCACCATCCCTGTCCTGGACCAGAAATCGTTTGCCCAGACGGTCGTAGGAGGTGGGATGATGGATGAAGTCGGCCAGATCCTGGAGCACGTCCCAGTCCATGTCCAGGGCCGAGGCCAGAAGGGTGGCCGTGGTGGCGTCATCGTCGTCCGGCTGGAACAGGGAGATGATGTTGGCCAGCAGGATGTAGTGCTCTTCCCGGGGGAGATTGCTGCAGAGTTCCGTGCAGATGTCCCAGGCCCCCTGTTTGCGGGACTGGTCGTCGCCCGCCATGGCCATGTCCAGAAAATCGTCGAACAGCAGAAGGTGTTCTTCCCGGTCATGCAGGCTCAGATGTTCTTCCAGATAACGTTCCACCATGGATCGGGTGGCCCTGGTTTTTGCATCCCCCCGCATGGACGAGAGCAGGGCGAAGAGCCTGAGCACGGCGACGAGCATTGTCTGGGTCATGGGGGTCTCCATCAACAAAGGCCGACAAGCGTACTTGTCGGCCTTTGCTCCTCATTGCGATCAGGGTTTCGGCACCGGCCGGGGATCAATCAAAACCGAGGTCGTTGAATTCGTTGTACAGAAGGCGCATCCGTTCCTTGGACACGAAACGACCGACGGCCTTGACGTGTTCCATGGTCAGCTTGCCCTTGTTCACATTCAGGAAATCGGCCAGTGACTGAAGCCAGCCGACGCGTTCGCCCCGTTCCAAAAACATGAATCCGTCTACTGCGTTGGCATAGTCCATGTCGCTTTCAAAGATATTGTACAAGTCGAGAACCAAGTCGATATTGGTTTGGAATTCGGCAAGAATCTTGTTGGTGGCTACGGGATCGTTCATCAACAGGGCTGATCTCGTGGCGATGTACAGTCCTTCGATCAATCCGCCATACACTGAATCCACAACCACGTCGAAACCATGCTTGTCGGCCATGATCTTCTTGTATTTCGGGGCGTTGGCAGCGTAGGCCCCAATGACATCGTCGATGTCCACCTTGTCTGGTTCACGCAGCATCCAATTGAGCTCGGGCGGAAACAGGGCTGCCGTTGAAACGATACTTTGCAGATTGGTGGTGTTCAGCAATGTGCCCATGGACTGGATGGCCTTGGCTGCGTCCTGTTTGCGACCAAAAGATGCTGCGTACAGTGCGTCAAATTGATAGGCACCGATGAGTAAGTGGACACTCTGGCCCGGACCGAGATCAGCGGAAAGATCAGGGGGCATGAGCAATGATTTTTGGAAGGAAGCCCCATACTCCTTGAGTGTCTTGGAGACATCCATCATGTCCCGGATGTTTTTCTGGGACAGAATGCTCTGGGCCTGCTCGATATATGCCTGGGTGTCGGGTTCGGCGAGAGCCTGGGTCCCGCCAAACAGAACAAGCAGGGCACAAACTAGGGAAATCCGTTTCATGATGGACATTGCGGCCTATCCTCCTGGTGTTGAATGTGGACAATCCGGTCAAGGGATCGACATATGGGCAAGGGTGTTCAGTCTGAATTTTTTTGTCATACCCTAGTCGCAAGGAAGAATTTTATCAATACGAATTGTCGAACATTTTCAGGATGGAAGCGTGAGTGGCAGGATTTGCGGGGGTCAAAGGCTGGCGGCTTGGCTCGGTATGGACGAACCGGCTCTTACCGCACTGAACAACGCCCTGGTTGAGATGGATGGCTTTTTTGGGTTCATCCGGCAATAGCTACTTTCCATCAGAGCTCTCTCGGCTGAAGACAACTGCTGACGGAAAACATCTTCCCGTATAACCTGGATAGAACGAATACACGCACTCTGTAGCCCCCCTCCCGTAGTTCAGGGAGGGGCTGGGGGAGGGTTTCAAACTGCTGGAGGAAGGGACCGATAACACGACCCGCCCCTGGCCCCGCCCTCATGCATGAGAGCTATTGTTTCACCAGAACCTTCCAGGAGCCGGTTTTTTTCCCTCCGATCCGTTCCAGCATGCCATGTTCCTGAAGTTTTTTCAGGTTGCGTTCAACGGTTCGGGAAGAAACCGAGAGTTCCTCTGCCAACCGGGCAATATTCAGATTTGGCGTGTCGGTTAAGAGGGCAAGAATCTTTTCCGACATCTTTTCCGACACTTTTCCGACAACAACCTTCATATAGTCTTCTGTCGCCTCAAACTCCGGTACTTC
>NZ_JBUDSQ010000134.1:0-4171 GCF_054921335.1 Desulfoplanes sp.
AAGAGATGCAGCAGCTCGAAAGATCGACACCCATTGTTTCCACCTCGGGAACAGGGGACAATACCGGTGACCGGGGCGATGAAGCTGGTCAGGGGGAGCCGGATGGCGGCGAGCCCCCCGAGCAGCCAGAGGGCGTGGGACCAGAGGAAGGAGAAACAGGCGGAGACGGTCAGGAACCACCGGATAGTCCGGGCGGTCCCCCCCCGGCAGGAATGCCTTCCGATCCACCACCTTTTTCCCCAAAGGAATCACCAGAGGATACTCCCCCTACAACACAATTCACCCCACAAATAGCGGAACTTGACCTAGCCAATTCCATACAACCAGTTACATTCAGTCTAATAACAAGTGAAGCAGGTTTTGAAATAACCCCAGTCCTGAATAAGGCTGACCCACGTATTGAGACAGACGACGGGGACATCAACGTACCAGACACTCAAGATCCCGATCCCCCAGAACCGGTAGACCCCGGTCCTGGACCGGTAGATCCCGAAGATCCGGAGCCGGAAGACCCCGAAGATCCGGAGCCGGAAGAACCGGTAGACCCCGAAGATCCGGAGCCGGAAGAACCGGTAGACCCCGGTCCTGGACCGGTAGATCCCGATGACCCTGACCCGGAGCCGGAAGACCCCGAAGATCCGGAGCCGGAAGCCCCCGAAGATCCGGAGCCGGAAGAGCCAGAAGACCCGGAGCCGGAACCGGTAGATCCCCCGATAGCCGTTGAAGATTCAAACACGACTTCTGAAAACGCCCCTCTGAGCATTGATGATGCCCATGGTGTCTTGATCAATGACACCGATCCTGACGATGGAGATACGCACACGGTCTCGGCTGTAAACGGTCTGGTGCAAAATGTCGGGGAAATTGTCACCGGATCGAACGGGGGAACCTTCGACATTGCATCCGACGGAGCCTACACCTTTGACCCGGGCACCGCCTTCGACGATCTTGCAGAAGGTGAACAACGATCGACTTCGGTCGAATACACCAATGCCGACAATGACGGGGCCACAGATACAGCAACTCTGAGCATCACGGTGACAGGAGTCAACGACGCGCCCGAAGCACCCGATCAAACGGTTTCCATGTGGGAAAACACGCATCATACAGGATTTCTCACGGCAACAGATGTGGATAACAGTATATTGAATTTTTCGCAGACAGCACAACCTGCCAACGGATATCTTTCCCTAAGCACGACGGGGGCCTTTGAATACACTCCCTACACCGACTTCACCGGGACCGACACATTTTCCTTTCTGGTCACAGATCCAGGAGGCCTCAGCGATACGGGAACCATGACCGTGACGGTCAATCCGAACAGTGCACCGACTGTCCCGCAACTCACGTTCTCGACCGACGAAAATACCCCCCTCACCGGCGTTCTGGTTTCCGATGAAGACACGGGGGACACGCTTTCCTTCACGGACATCACCGGACCGGCACATGGAACGTTGAGCACGACTGACCAGGGAATGTTTACGTATACTCCGGAAACGGATTTTGAGGGTCAGGATCAATTCACCTTCACGGTGACTGATGGCAAAAGCGTCCCGCAAACAGAGACCATTGAAATCAACGTCCTCCCGGACAATCATCCGCCAACCATCCTTCAAACGACCTTTTCTACCGACGAGGACATGGTTCTTTCGGCGACGTTGGCCTCGGATGCCGACGAAGATTCTCTCTCGTTCACGGATATCAGCGGCCCGAGTCACGGGGACGTGACATTTTTCCCTGGCGGAACGTTCACGTATACTCCGGATGCGGATTATTTCGGAACCGACCAATTTACCGGCAAGGTGAGTGATGGGACAGCGGCATCCCAATCCTTTACCGTGAACCTGACCATCAATCCTATCAATGATCCACCCGACGCCCCTGATCATCAGTCCATTACATTTTCGGAGGACACCTCCCTCAGCGGCACATTGGTCACAGACGCTGACGGGGACGCCCTCATCTTTTCAGATACCCAGCAGCCTGCACACGGTACTCTGCAACTCTACTCGGACGGTTCTTTCTCCTATACCCCGGATGCGGATTATTTCGGAACCGACCAGTTTACCACCACCGTCACTGACGAAATAGCCGATCCCGAAACATTGACGGTCAATCTGACTATCGAACCCGTCAACGATGCGCCCGTAGCTCAAACGAGTTCTGTCACCACAGAGGAAAATACTCCGTATGTGTTTTCACGAGATGATTTTGGTTTCCAGGATATCGACACAGATCATCTTTATTACATCAAGATAACCGGTCTTGAAAGTAATGGAAGTTTGCAATTTGATGAAACAGATGTTGTCCTCGGCCAAGATATCTGTGGTTTGGATATCAATAACGGTCAGCTGACGTTCACTCCGACCCCGGATGCCTATGGCTCCCCATACGACAGCTTTACCTTCGAAGTTAAGGACCAGAGCTTATACAGCGCAAATTCCGCTACAATGACCATTGAAGTGATCGAGGAGACAGCGTCCTCAGCTAATCAGACATTTGTCACTGCGCCGAACCTGAACATCTACGGTCGTCTTACCCCCGGCGGGGAGGTTTCCGAAAATTCTTCTGCAGTCTTTTACGACTTGATTAATCCGGATGATCATTCCGCTGTTAATTTAGCACAAGACGGAACGTTTTGGTACAATTCTTCTGACTCTGGTGATTCCTTCGATTATATTGCGACGGATTACACTACGGATGCAACCTACCAAGGCACAGTTGCCATCGAATTTGTCAATATTACCGATACAGGCACGGATGACGCTGACATCATTGCAGGTGGAGACGAATCAGATACATTATATGGTATGGCCGGAAACGATATTTTTATTGCGGGTCCCGGCGGAGACACTATCTACGGAGGAGATGGAATTGACACAGTGGACTATACAAACGCCAGCTCAGGCATATCCAATGAATATATGTCGGCAGGTACGACTTCCATTTTAGCCGTTTTTGGCGAAACGGAATACCAAGACGATTTTCAAGGGATCGAAAACATTATCGGATCTGATAATGGTGCTGACAATATTTCTGGGGATGAAAACGTTAACCTGTTCGCTGGAAATGGAGGCGGGGATTACCTCTATGGAGAAGGCGGAGCCGATATCCTTTTCGGTGGCGAGGGGGATGATTTTCTTTACGGAGGTGCGGGTAACGACTTTCTCGAAGGAAACGCGGGCAACGATGAGCTCACCGGAGGTGCCGGAATCGACCATCTTACGGGCGGGGCGGGCAGTGACAGGTTTGCCTACATCTATGCTGAGGATTTCGGAGATATCATTCATGATTTCAACCATGACGATGATACACTTCAATTTTATGGTTCAACGTGCTTCCCCTCATCCGGAGCAAGTGCGATCGATGGAACCCCTGACATAGACTATTTTCATGAAATCACTGACCCCGATGCTGCCAGGACCTATATCGCAAACGGCACCCATGTATACACACCGGATACAGGAGAATCTCGTGAAAACGATTATTTTGTTTACCTCCTTGATCCGGATTCCGGAACCAACAAGCTTTATTTTGACGATAACGGCACTTCGGGTACCAATACTCCGATTCTCATTGCCGAATTTGATCAAGCCACAGTGCTCGATAACACCGATATTACAATCTCCGGGTACTAGCCCAAAATTTATACGAAATATTGAGTTTCTTACGAACCTCTTATTTGATTACTGGTCGATAGGGGCACCTTCAAGGGGTGCCCCTACAATTTGATTGATTTGCAGCAAAACTCCTTTGTAACTATTCAGCCGATGAAGGCTCGATCATGCATTGCTCCTCCCGGGAACGCCGAGCGTCTGCTCGGCAATGCGTCGACGAATCCGCAGGGAATAGGGGCACATACTAGAACCGAACACAATGACGATATACCCATTGGGCATTTCCCAAAAGGCCGAGCAGACGCTCGGCGTTCCCAGAGAAAGACACACCCTCATGGCGAGTGCTCGTCCTGAATAGTTACACTCCTTTCAATAATCTACGTAATTCAAACTAGTTTTGCTTTTATACAACTATCGTAGGACGGGCTAATCAACTCCTCCTCAACATCATATGAAAAAAATTTTTCCACTTCTCTTCTCACGCCCTCTTCCGGCATCGGAAATCCTCCTCGCCACCTTCATGATCACCGTCCTCAATCTGGCCGCTCCCCTGT
>NZ_JBUDSQ010000135.1:0-4077 GCF_054921335.1 Desulfoplanes sp.
ATGGCCTGGGCAATCAATCCATCCAGACGTCGGACCAACTCGTCCCCGTAAAGCTCTCTGAGCAAAAAATAGTCATGGATACGAAACAGGACCACATTGAACTGATCATGAGAGCTCAAGATAGAGGTCAGTGAGACATCCTTGCCCATATCCGCTTCGCAGCATGAAAAAAAAGACATTGTTGAAACCAAATGCTCTCTTTGTGATAACTCCAGCAATCTCTTCTCCATAGTCCTTCCAGGTAGTTTCAATCATGCCAAGGTACCTTGTTCAAAAAATCCTGTCATACCAAACAAGAAAACTTCAAACCGCCAAACAGTTATCAACTCCCGGCATATTCCATATGCCTCGAGGGGTATGCACAGCCAGTCAACGGACATATACGGGACATCACGATGCAAGCGCTCTCTGGACGTCTTTGCGACCGTTACCCTCAGTAAAGGCGGTTAGATACCCAGAATGCGCTTCGAGATTTTCTGACGGATTCGAAGCCCCCTCTGTCTGGGAACAACGCTGGGTCATCTGCTTGAGCTGGTCCATCTCCTCGACAAGGCGACTGGTGATACCCAGGGATTTTTGGATATCCGAACAGGTGGTCGCAGCGAACATGTTCATCTTGTGCAAGGCGGAGTCAACCTGTTCGGCCGTGGTGGCCTGCGCTTCCGATTGTGTCATGATCTCCCGGGAACCAACTTCGGCCTCTCTGGAGAGAGAAACGATCTCTTCGAGACTTTCCCGTGATTGCGCAGACATGGTCACACAATGCCCAACGGCTCCGGTAGCCTTTTCCATCCGGCGTGTGCTGCTCACAATGGCCGACCGGGTGGACTCCACGTTGGCCGTGACCTCCTTGGTCGCGGTCATGGTCCGTTCCGCGAGCTTGCGGACCTCGTCGGCCACAACGGCAAAACCTCGTCCGGCCTCTCCGGCCCGGGCCGCCTCGATGGCCGCATTCAAGGCCAGAAGATTGGTCTGGTCGGCGATATCCCCGATGATCCCGGCAATGGAGGTGATCTGGCCGAGCATATTCCCCAGCCCGTCCATGTCGGTCTTCAACATTTCGGTGATCTCGTTGACCGAGGACACGGCATCCACGCTGGCCTGCACGCGTTGCAACCCATCATCGGCCTTCTGACGGACACGTTGGGAACCATCCACTGCAGTTCTCGCGGCCTCGGCCACACCACTGACCGCATGGAGCATGACGGCCATGGCATCGGAGATCTGCGAGGCGTGCTTTTTCTGATCCTCAGCGCCCCCACCCACGCCATTGAGTTCCATGTCGAGCTCTCCGGCGAGATCCTGTATCACAAGGGTCAAATCATCGGCATTGTGGACCAGGCTGTTCAGACTCGCGAACATGTCAGCCATCTTCTGCTGCTGGGCCTCTGTCTCGATTTCAGATTCCTCGGCACGCCTGGCATGCATTTCAGCCTGTTCCGCCTTGGCCCGGGCATCGTCGGTTCGGGCGCGCAGATTGGCAACCATGGTCGAGATGGCCTGTTTGAGCGCTTCCAGCTCGGGTCGGAATCTGGCATCCATTGTTGCTTCCAGATCACCCTCTGCCACGGCACAGGCAAAATCTCTGATCCGTGCAAGGGGCTTGAACAATTCCCTGCGCAGAAAAATGACACCCAGGATGACGACAACAATGGACAACAGGGTTCCCAGAATGACGACCTTGTGCCGAAGCTGAACAGTAGGCTCGAGGATGGTTCCCATGTCGGCTTGGGTGATCAGGGCCCAGGTGGTCGAACCCATCGTGATGGGGGTATAGGCCACCAACAATTCTTTCCCGGATCTATCCCTTGCCGAAATGATCCCGGTCTCACCCTTCAGTGCCAGATGTACCGGGGCGTTGGATTGAGGCAAAAATACAGAAGCCATAGACTCATGGTTTTTATTACGACTCCGGAGATCCTGACCAAAAGCAAATGTCTCCAACCCATGTTTCTCTTCCCCCTTATCGTCCAAAATCGAGGTCAGATGTTTTGACCCGATAACAAGAATCGCAGCACCGGCATGGCCTCCGGTATGATCCAGCACCGGGGCTCCCACAAAGGCACACAATTTTCCCCCGGCCGGTTCATACGGCAGCAGGTCGGAAAAACTTTCCTTCCCGTGCATGGCCATATCCCATACATGGCCGAGGGGGGTGTCACGAAGGAGACCGTGTTTGAGATCCTGCCCCAGGTCGTCATGCTTTTTCAGGCTGAAGACGATGCGACCGTAATCATCGACAAGCAGGAGATCCTCATACCCCAACAAGGTGCTGTACACCTTGAACGATGACAGCACATAGGCATGGTTGTCCTCATATTCCGGGGTATCTACCCTGGCGGGCTTTCCTTCTTGAGCGGAAACATCACTGAAATAATCCTGAAACATGACGATGGCATTGTAGACCTCGCTCCTTCTGGCAAGCAGAGAGACTTCCCGGGTCCAGACCTCGAGTTTCTGGCGTAAGCTATCTCCGGCGATATCCCGTTCGGTTGCCAGCCTTTGTCGAGCCTGATCCACAAGGCTGTCCGCTGCCTGTCGAACAGCGATTTCTCCCACGCAAACCACTGGGATGATCGACATGCACAGACAAAAAATTAAAAAAATGGATCGAATGGAACGCTTCATGGTCACTCTCCGGGCTTTGGTGAAAAACCAGTGGATGCTTACCCGGATCTGATGACATTTGTTTGTCCTTTCTGTGACAATTTTACGTGAACAGAAACTTGACTAAGCGGTTCAATTGATCAATGAAAAAAAATTTATTCGTACCTTACTCGTAAAAGTCTGCCATAAAAAAACAAGAAAATTCTCTAACCGCTTGAACTTAAAACTTAAAACTGCGGCTTGGCCGCATTAGACACTTGGTGACATCCTCTCCAGCCAACGGTATCATGCGATGTGTGCTTCCAACCTCAGCGGTGCTTCGTCGTTCAACGATTCTCATGCCACTGAACCCTTGAGTTCCCTGCTCCGGGGTATTGAGCGGTCGCTGAGCTCCGGCAAATACGACAAAGCCCTTCACCTCCTGGAAGAGCTGCGCACCTGCGTGGAATCGACAAAAAAGATCCAGCCCTCCCCTGCCTTGCCGATCCACGGCATGGGTGCAGAAATCGACACGCTTCGATCCCGCCTCGAAACCACCCAGGAACGACTCGACACGGTCATTGCCTTTCAGGAAGCCAATGTCTCCATTTTTTCCCGCCTGAACAGGGCCTTTTCCATCCTGCAGGAGGCCGAGAATTTCAGCCAGCTGCCTGATATCCTCACAAGAATCGCTCACCAAATGGGCACAACAGGCGTAGCTCTCGTTCTGGACATGGCCACCTATGAGGAGTTCGTGCCCAAAGGGCTGGGAACACTGCCGCAGCAAACCCTGGAGGAAATCAAGGTCTGGATCACATCCACTGCCGGACACAAACGCTATCTCGGAACAGTCGATGACATGGCTTGGTGGGATACCATTCTGACAGCCATGCCCCAGCGGACAATCGAATCAGGCTCCTGTCTCGTCTATCCCTTTTACGAACGTGGGAATACCGATCACATTGCCGGGCTCGTCTGTCTCTACGACACGGATGTTGAACGATATACGCCTGACAAGGCCACGGACTATCTGGAACATTTCTGCACGGATCTCGGGTGCACCGTCTGTCTGCTCCGGGTCCAGAAATTCCTCGAACGGGAACGATTCACCGACCCGCTCACCGGGGTTCCCAACAGGGCCTATCTCATGGCCTATGGACAGCAGATCCTTGAATTTGCTGAACGCAAATCGTTTCCCGTTACCCTGGTCTTCATTGATCTGAACGGATTCAAGGCGGTCAACGACACCTACGGCCACCTGACGGGTGACGACATCCTGCAACAGGTTGCCACCTGCCTCAAAAATCTGGTCCGCAAATACGACATGGTCGTTCGATTGAGCGGAGACGAATTCGTGGTTCTTCTTCCAGGAGTGGCCAGGGAAAAAACCGGCCAATTGATTTCCAGAATGTCCCAGCGCATCGCAACCATCGGGATATGGATTACGGGACAGGATAAAAGTTGATAATTATCAAACGTAGAAGCGGCGAG
>NZ_JBUDSQ010000136.1:0-4006 GCF_054921335.1 Desulfoplanes sp.
TTATCGGCAAAATATACATACCCAATTTCTTTGTATGGAATAATGTATGACAAAATTGGATGAAATGAGTAATACACAAAAAATCTTCAAAACGAGGTGGGGTGAGATATATTCTTCTTTTAGGCATATTTTTGGCCCAAAGGAATTTTTGCTAAGGGGTGTTGTTTGCTCGGTAGGCGCGGGTCCAGGGGAAATGGTTCACGGCAATATCGAAATAGGGAGCAAATCGTGCGGGGGGGCCGATGAGCATTTGGACCATCATGGACCGGTATATCTTGTTGTCCATGACGTAGACCTCATGGGAGAGTTGGTTGAGAACCCCGTGCAACCCCTTGCCGTTTGGCCAGGTCATCCGTCTCGACCCTTTTTCCGTGATCACGTCGAGGGTGTCGAGAGGAATGGTCTGCCGGGAGGATTTGACAATGCCCTTTTTGGTATCGAACTGGATTTTTCCCCGCATGCGCTGGATTTTTCCGGGGCTGGGCTTGCCTGTGATCAGGTCCCAGTTGCCGTAATAGGATATCCAGTAGGCGAGGCGGAGGTTTTCCCAGGAGACAATGAAGTACTGGGCAGGGACGGGGACGTCCAAATCCAGGGGCATGGAGCGCATATTGTCGACAAGGTTCTGGGCCGCTAGCGGGGGGAGTGCCTCCAGCCCCGTGGTCGGAGAGGTATGGTAATAGGGAAGGGACCAGTCCAAGAGCCCGGAATCGGACAGGGTGTCGTTCCGGTCAAAGGTCTTTTTTTGCTCTGCGGTGGTGAACCGGATCATCCGGGCGGCCTGGGCCGGGGAATCCGTGCAATGGACACGTGCCAGGGGATAGAGCCAGGGACCGCCGTGCTTGGCCCCGTCGCCAAAAGACATCCGTTCTGCGTAATACTGGGCCGCGTACCCGTAATCCCACCATTGCCAGAGGCGGGCGTCTTTAGGGGCTGTTTTTGCGAGATCTTTGAATGTCTGGGCGTAGACCTTGGGGAGAATGGGGGAAGGGCGGATGGCGTTGGCAACGTTCCAGACGGGCCAGAGAATAGCCAGGCACAGGAGTGCCTGGGCGACCAACCGTTTTCCCCCACTGATTTTCCACGACGCGAGGAGGGTTGAAAGACCGAAACAGAGCCCCACGCCCCAGACGATTCCCCCGTACATGGTGAACCGGTTGCCGAGCTTGAAGGAAAAGACGCTGAAGACGAGAATGGGCGCAAAGGTCAGGAAGAGCGGCTTTTTCCAGACCAGATAGATGAAAGCTAAAAGACCCGACCAAAAAAGGACGCCATTGCCGCTGATCCGGGAGTACAGGTTGGCCAGATCCACATTTTGGGCCTCACGGATGCTCTGTTGCACCGAGGGGAGCAATAGGGAGGTTCCGTTGGACGGGGAATCCACGCTGCTTGTCTTGGTCAGGACAACCAGCTTGGACAGGATGGTCCATGCCTGGGCGTGCAGACCGGTGATAAAAAACATGACCAGGGCGAACAGGCCGAGAATCGACCATGCCTTGCCGGGGGATTCCATGAGGTCCGGCAGGTACATGAAGACCGCTGCCAAAAGAATCGCGCCTCCGAGTCCGATCCAGCCCCCGAACGCGACCGCATGGAAGCAGAGAAAACCGAGCAATGCCGTTTTCCGTGCCCCGGGTTTTGCGAGCAGGAGAACCACGAGCACGCAGACCCCCAGAAAGGCCAGGATGATGTAGCTGCTCTGGTAGTAGAACCAGAAACACATCCGGCAGGCCAGCCCGAGAATGATGGCAATGATCCCGGTTTGAAGAACCCCCCTTTCGGATGCGGTTGTGTCTGTCTCCGTGTTTCTGGATCCTGGCAGCCAGGATGACCGGACAAAGGGCGTGGCCCAGAGAATCAACGCCGCACCCATGAGGGCGGGAACAAACAGGGCAAAGGGGTCGGTATCGCAGAACCCCAGCCGGGTACGTAGCAGATACCCGAGACACCCGGTCCCGAGAATCCCCGCACCGATCCCGGCCTCGGGCATGTCCTGCTTCCAGGCTAGATAGCACAGGGGCAACCCGGCCAGAGGAGCCAGCACAACGGGAAGGTAGAAGGCGATATTGCCCAGGGGTGCGCCTGTTACCTGGTGGAGGAAACGAAGGAACACCATGAGCGCCTTGTCCGTGGCCCACGACGTCCCCTGGGCCCCGGCCATCCAGAAATAGGCGTCGTGGGTGGCCATAAGTTTTTCTCCATCGATTTCAAAAACCTCGGCCTGCCAGAGCGGCAGCTCCAAAAGCCGGAGAAACAGACTGATTCCATACACCAGAATGCACGGAACAAGAAGAGTGAACCAGGGGGAGCAGCGAGCCGATGAGGGCTGAATATCAGCTGGAGACGATGGTCGTTGATTCATTGTGTGTTTCCGAAAAGAGTCTTGGGTTTTATGTGTTAGGTGTTAAGTTTTAGGATTTAAGTAACAACATCAGAGCAATAATTTAATGGAAACATCAGTTTCAAGAGTAAAGATTTAAAATTTAAAAAATATAAATACAAAATCACTGCATTGATTTTAACAGGCAGTGAAGTTGTTTTGATATTACCTTCAGTTCTTCGACCAATTCTTGTTCCAGATTTTTATCGATAATGCCGATACAATGTGCGATGTAGCTTTGGGTTCGCAGTTCCGCTGCAGATCCTTTTGCGATGTGGAGAAAATGCACGAATTCTTTTCTGCTGTCACGTTCAGCACCCTCGGCAATATTGGAGGCAATCGAAACCGCTGCCCGAGTCATCTGATCCTTGAGCCCGTAATCACGGCAGTCTCGCAACGCGTCGTACATTTTCACAGCAAGCCGGCAAGCCCTTTTCCATACCTCGAGTTTTTCAAACGAACTATATCCCATGACACTATCCCATAGTTGCAATTACCCAATGCGAGTATTCTCCTTCACATCACTTTGCGGACCATACTACAACCCAATAAAGGCATGAGCCGCCCGTTCGCAAGCTCTACTCGACAACCTCCCTGACACGGGGGTCCTTCGCTGTTCCCTAACACCTAATCACCTAACACCTAAAACCTAATCACCTAAAACCGTCGTTATCTCGCTCCCTCCCCAAACACCATCACCCCGATGGTTCGACACAGAATTTTTACATCCAGAAGCAGGGACATGTTCTTGATGTAGAAGAGTTCGTATTCCAGTTTGTTCAGGGCGTCTTCTTGCGTGGATCCGTAGGGGTACATGATCTGGGCCCAGCCGGTGATGCCGGGTTTCACGGTGTGGCGGATATAATAGTAGGGGATCTCCTGTTCCAGGTCGCTGACGAATTCCGGGCGTTCGGGCCGGGGGCCGACCAGGCTCATGTCGCCCTTGAGGACGTTTATGAGCTGGGGGAGTTCGTCGATGCGGGTTTTCCGCAACCAGCGGCCGATTTTTGTTATCCTCGGGTCGTTTTTGTCCGCCCAGACCGCGCCGTTTTTTTCCGCTTCCTGAACCATGGACCGGAACTTGTAAAGCGTGAACACCTTTTTGCCTTCGCCCACCCGGGTCTGCCTGAAAAGGGCCGGGCCGGGGGAGTCCTTTCTGACGAGTACGGCAGCAGCGATCATCAGAGGCCACAGCAAAGCGAGCAGGATCAGCGAGAGGATAATGTCCATGGTCCGTTTGAGCTTGCGGACAACTTCTTTGGAATACAGGGAAAAACCCTGTTCAAGAAGCAGCCAGCGATCCTGGATGAATCGCACAGGAACCCGGTCGGTGACCCGTTCGTAGGCAGAGACCAGTTCTTCAACAACGATGCCAGAAAGACGGGCTCGCAGAAGAACATCCATGTGGGTGTCCAGATCACGGGTGTTTCCGGCAAGAACAACGGTGCGTGCCTGCTGGGCCTCGGCAATGGAAATCACATCGTCAATGGGGCCGGCAATGAACAGACCGTCCGGGCTGATCCCCCAGAGCTCTTTGTCATCCACCACATAACCGACGACCTGATAACCCTTGTCCTTCATGACTTTTGCCAGTTCCCGGGCAGAATCATTCTGTCCCACGATGAG
>NZ_JBUDSQ010000137.1:0-3984 GCF_054921335.1 Desulfoplanes sp.
GGGACTGAAAATCCCCGTGTCGGCAGTTCGATTCTGTCCCTCGGCACCAGTAACTGACTAAAAAAAGGACTTAGGCTTTATGCTTGAGTCCTTCTTTTTTTTAAGCACCTTCCATACCCTCGCCTTCGTGCCTTTTGGAACATGCTTGCCTTCTTCCCTTTTCCCGCCATAGTTTTCCACAACGGCCCTGGTTTCCCGTTCCGATGGCCCACTCTTTCCCACGAACCACTCTAGTCTACAGAGGTGTTTTTATGTTCAAAACCCTTCCCTTCCCGGTAAAACTATCTTCCATTTTTGCCCTTCTGATCGCAGTCATCGTCACCGTCATGGGTCTGGTTATCCATAACCAGGTCAAACAGGCTTTGACCTCCCTGGCCGAAGCCGATCTGGCCAACAACAGCGCCACGGTCAGGGACATCCTGGCCATGCAAAACGAGACCTTTGCCCAAAAACTGCAGGCCGACCTGGCCCTTTTCGAAAAATCGGTCAACGACATGGGCTATCTTTCCGTGGACGAAATGTCCTCGACCCCCATGACCATCACCAACCAGATCACCAAGCAAAAGGAGAAGGCCAGGGTACCAACCCTGCGTCTCTCCGTGATCAGCCTGAGCAAGAGCACGGAACTGGTGGACAAGATAAAGCGGTCCACAGGAGCGGTCGCCACCATCTTCCAGGTCCTGCCGGACAAGCTGCTGCGCATCTCCACCAACGTCAAAACCGCCCAAGGAAAACGGGCCACGGGGACATATATTCCGGCCAGCAGCCCCGTGTACAAGGCGGTCATGCAGGGAAAAACCTTTCTAGGGCGCGCCTATGTTGTCGATGACTGGTATCTGACCGCGTACAAACCCATGTTGGACTTCGACGACAATATCGTTGCGGTCATCTTTGTCGGGAAAAAAATCCTCTCTCCGATCCTGCGCAGTGGACTGAACCACCTCAAGGTCGGTGACGGCAAGGTGGTAGCCTTCGACTCCCAGGACACCATCCTTTTCCATCCCGATCCAGCCTTCCAGGGCAAGCCGATCACCTCATTGCCAATGGGCCATGCGATCAAAAGCGGAACGTCCCAAACCATAGAATATTCCAAGGGGGGGAAGCGCCAGCTGGCAAACGTGGATTATTTCGCTCCCTGGGATTGGCATATCGTCTCATTCGCCAGCGAAGACTCGCTGCTCCTCGGCATTGATCGACAAATCCTGATCGGATCGCTGCTAACCGGACTCGTGGCCGTTTTGAGTGGGGTGCTCATTCTATGGTTCCTGATCAAAATCTTGATGCGTCCCCTCGACAGGCTGGCCCACTACTCCCAGGAGGTCGCCTCCGGCAATTTCCAGGCAACGATTTCCTATGGTGCCAAGGACGCCGTCGGGGTGACCATAGAGGGGGTCAGAACCATGGTCAGCCAATTGAAAAACCGGCTCGGATTCGCCCAGGGAGTCCTCAACGGTGTCCATTTTCCCTGTGCCGTCGTGGACAAGGACAACCGGATAACCTTCGTCAACCAGGACATGCTCGATATCCTGGGACGGACCGAACCGATAGACGAGCTGTTGGGTATGACCAGCGGCGATCTGGTCCACCATGAAAAGAACAAGGACACTATCGCCGCCCAGGCCATACGGGAAAACAAGACCTTGTTCAAAGAACAGCCCCACATACGGCATGATGGCAAAAACTTGACCGTGTCCGTGGCAGCCGCACCCATCCGGGACCTGGACGACGAACTCATAGGCGCGGTCTCCACATGGTTCGACCTCACTGAAATCCGGGAACAGCAGCAGCGCATCGAATCCCAGAACCAGGCCATCAACCAGGTAGCGGCCGAGGCCCATACCATGACCGAGCGGGTCGCGAGTTCCGTGACCCAGCTTTCCGCCCAGATCGAACAGGTCAACAAGGGGGCGAGCACCCAGCAGGAGCGGACAATCAATACGGCGACGGCCATGGAGCAGATGAATGCCTCGGTCATGGAGGTAGCCCACAACGCCTCCGACGCCGCCCTGACCGCAGAAACGAGCATGGAACACTCCCGAAAGGGCGAACGCGATGTTCTGGAATCGGCAGACAAAATGGAATCCATCCGGGACCAGATCCTGTCCCTGAACACCTCGATGACGGGTCTTGGTCAGGATGCCGGAGCCATCGGACAGATCATCGGCGTGATCAATGACATCGCGGACCAGACCAATCTTCTGGCACTCAATGCTGCCATTGAAGCGGCCCGTGCCGGCGATGCCGGACGGGGGTTCGCCGTTGTGGCCGATGAAGTGCGCAAGCTGGCGGAAAAAACCATGCACGCCACCCAGGACGTGGGCAAATCCATCAATGCCATCCGTGCAGGTGTCCAGACGAATGTGGACGCGACCCAGCAAACTGCCGACTCCATCGAAGAAAGCGTGGCCATAGCCAAAAGAACGGCCGACTCCATCAAGGAGGTCGTCTCGATCATCGAAAAGACCTCCGGACAGGTCAGGAGCATTGCCACCGCTGCCGAGGAACAATCCGCCGCCAGCGAAGAGGTGACCCAGAGCACGACGGACGTGCGGCAAATCGCCGACGAAACCGCCAGGAGCATGGAAGAAGCGACCCAGGCCGTTGGCGATCTGGCCGAGGTCGCAGCCAAACTGGAAATGACTGTTGCCCGGCTCAGGACCGAATAGAACGCATGATGTTCCGCCCCAAGATCCCCCATCTTGAGGTTAAAATAGCCTTCAACGACGTATTCGTTGGTGGTATCCATCGCCCTGAGCGGATATCCTGAATAATGGCTCCTGATCAGAACGACGATTGCTTTTGACAAAAAAGTGAGTAATGGGGCCAAGAAAAATCGATGGATATACATGGCTCAGCAGGCCGGCATTTTTTGATCCATTCGTTCACACACGGACAATACCTACCGCCCCGCACGCAAAGTGCGTACTATGAGAAATCAGGGGCGGTAGGTTTTTTTGTGGCTGCAGCCTGCCCGTTTACCTGCTGAACAATCGAATGTTTGCGTCGTTGTACGTCAATTATTTTGATCGCCATGTGAAATTGGATGATGAAAAACCGACTATCGGAATTTTGCTCTGCCTAACCAAAAGTGATGAATTGGTCGAACTGACCCTGCCGAAAGAGGCCAACATTTATGCGTCTGAGTACCAACTCTATCTGCCCGATAAAGAAGCCTTGAAACAACAGATGGAAGAGGTTCATAAAGAGTGGGAAATATACCATCCGGAACATCGGATGTAGCAACTATGAAGACAAATACCAGGCACTTGGAAAATTTTTCATCCCCGTCTCTTGCCGGAACTTGCAGAAGAATGCCGCGCCGCTGCTGAAAAATCACAGGTACTCATTACCAGCCATTCCCCCTTTTTCCTCAACGCCATGCAGGCCGAAGAAGTCCGAGTGCTGTACCGGGATGAATCCGGGTTTACCCAGGCAGTCAAGGCATCAGATATTCAGGGGATTCCTGAAATGATGGAGGCCGGGGGCAGTCTCGGGTATCTATGGATGGAAGGCCATTTCGGAATGGGTGATCCCCTGGTCAATCCGGGTGCGCCACAATCGATCGGCAAGGGGGCAAAGTAATGCTCGAAAAGCTGATTGGCCTTTCCGGGGTCGGACCCAGATAACAATTTCGCCTTGCAAGACCCTGGAGCAGCTCGGCAAGGTCACTCCCCCCTGGGAACGCCGAGCGTCTGCTCGGCACTGCGTTGACTACATGGCAGGAACAAGGGCAGATGATGCCGGCCAGACAGTATAAAGCTGTACCCTTCAGCTGTTGCTCGAAAGGCCGAGCAGACGCTCGGCGTTCCCAGGGGAAAGACTCGTTTGCAGGGTCGGCTGCCGTGATGAATCTAATGATACCTGGCTGGGGCCTGTTTTGAATGTGAAGTACCGGAGTTTGAGGCGACAGAAGACTATATGAAGGTTGTTGTCGGAAAAGATGTCGGAAAAGATTCTTGCCCTCTTAACCGACACGCCAAATCT
>NZ_JBUDSQ010000138.1:0-3980 GCF_054921335.1 Desulfoplanes sp.
CGTCCCCATATTCTTTCTCTACAGAGGAACAAGTCAGGAAGTTCACCCTTCTTGCAGGGGATACGATTGTCACAAAAGACTCTGAGGATACAGAAGATATAGCCATCCCAGCCTTTGTTCCAAAGGATCTCGATGGAGTTGTTTGTGGATATCATCTCGCTTTAATTCGTCCATATGAGGAAAGATACGGAGCCTTAATCAAGCGAAATTTTGAGGCTACATATGTTCGCGCTTATATGGGACCCAGAGCAAATGGTCTCACTCGATATGGGTTGGGAACCTATGCCTTGAGCAATTCATCCTTCGTTCAGCCTCCTCCGCAAGAGGCAATTGATATCGCCAACTTCCTCAACCACGAAACCGCCAAGATCGATACCCTGATCGAAAAGCAGCAGCAGCTCATCGCCCTCCTGGGGGAAAGGTAAAGTGGACCCCAGGAGCTGGACAGCCATGCTAAAAAGCTTTGAAAGCATGGCTAAATCCAACCGGATAGTATTCCCACCCACTCCTTCATCGATCCGAAGTTCAATAAACTCAGCGATATGTTTCCCCCGTATAGCCCCAAGGTGCATATCGACTAAAGAATATTGCAGCAGATGATCCAGCCGGTTCTCTTCTTTTTTGGGGTGAGCATAGGTTGGTATTTTTTCCTTCCGAAATCGCTCCAGGGCTTCTCTCAGAATTGTACTCTCAGCCTCTTTTCTGGAAATAAAAACACCCCGATCCATCTCATTTTCAATCTCCCGCGCCCATGCCTCCGCATCACCTTTTGTATTAAAAGTACTGGATTGGACCGGCCATCCTTTCCGGCGAACTTTGACCTGCCATTGTCCTGTTCCACGTTTCGTGATGGTTGCCACTGGGATCCTCCGTTTTTTTGCAACTGTCCCAGAATTGTCCCAAAAAGGCGAGACCACGAAAAAAAAGAGGTTAGATTTTCATCTAACCTCTTGATTTCTCTGGTGGGCCACCAAGGAATCGAACCTTGAACCTCCTGATTAAGAGTCAGCTGCTCTGCCAATTGAGCTAGTGGCCCGAACGAGGTCTGCTTTTAGGGAGACGGGGTGTTCTTGTCAAGCAGAAAAGTCATCTTTTGGATTTTTTTGTCACACAGTTATCTCAATCCACCAGGGTGTAGTCCATGGACCTGCGCCTCGGGGTGAACCCGGCACCGGTGATGATGTCGCGGATCTTTTCTTCGGCCAGACGGAATCGGCACCCTGTTGCGGCGACCACGTTTTCCTCCTGCATGGTGGAACCAAAATCATTGGCGCCCCAGAACAGGGCCAGCTGGCCGATCATGGGGCCCTGGGTGACCCAGGAGGCCTGGACATTGTCGATGTTGTCCAGATAGAGGCGGCTCAGGGCCAGGAATTTCAGATATTCCACCGAAGAGATCTCCGGGGTCTTGATGAGCGTGTTGTGGGGCTGGAAGGTCCAGGGGATGAAGGCGGTGAATCCACCGGTGCGGTCCTGCAGATCTCTGATGCGGTCCAGATGTTCCAGCCGGTCCTCAAAGGATTCCACATGACCGAACATCATGGTCGCCGTGGTTTTGAGACCCAGATTGTGGGCCGTTTCCATGACCCCGATCCATTGGTCGGCGTTGCATTTCCGCGGAGATATGCGGGCACGGATGTCGTTGACCAGGATTTCTGCGCCACCGCCGGGGATGGAATCCAGACCGGACTTGTTCAAGGCGATTATGGTTTCCTCGATGGACATTTGTTCCTTGTCCGCCAGAAAGACAATCTCCGGCGGGGAAAAACCATGCACCGCGACCGTGGGGAACGTGTCCTTGATAAAGGCAAGCATGGACGTATAAAAATCCAGCCCCAGATCGGGGTTCATCCCCCCCTGCAGTAGAAGCTGGTAGCCGCCCATGTCCACGGTTTCTCGGATCTTGGCCCCGAGTTCCTCTTTTGAGAGGACATATCCTTCGGGATGCCCGGGGGGGCGGTAGAACGCGCAGAACTTGCATCCGGACACACAGATGTTCGTATAGTTGATATTCCGGTCGGCAATATAGGTGACAACCCCGCCGGGATGCCGCTTGGTCCTGGCGGCATGGGCCCTCTTGCCCAGTGAAAAAACATCCTCACGCCACAAATCCGTGGCATCCTGACGTGTCAATCGATCGGTCATGGAAAAACTCGCTTTCTGGTTGTTGGAAAAAACATTCTCGCGCAGAGGCACTGGGACGCAGGGAACAAACAACAAAAATCTTATTGCGCTCCAGGATCCTGCTTCCCAATGGCAGGTCACGCCCTCCCCCCAAAAGCCTCCCTCAGCGTCTCTGCGCCTCTGCGCGAGAAAAGAAAGACAGACTGCCGTTTCGCTAGTCCCCCGGACGGAAACGGTCAAGCCGGGATGCAAGGAGATACGGTCGACCTCTGAAACAGGATATTGACCTTGAATGAACAAGGGAGTAGTTTTTTTTGTTTTCAAATTCCCTTGGCCTCTGCCCCAGAGACCATTACTTTTCAACGCTTAATCCCATTCAAAGGACCTTTGTCAATCCATGAAACCACCCCCTGCATTTTCCTGTCAAATGTGCGGTCATTGCTGCCAGGGCACCGGGGGGATCGTTGTTTCCCCGGAAGAACAGGAGCGATTGTGCCGATTCCTGGACATCGATCTGGCCACCTTTCTGGAGCGTTACACCGAGCTGGTGTCCGCCAAGCGGATCATCAAAAGCGATGTGGGCGGATATTGCGTCTTCTTTGAAAAGGACCAAGGATGCTCCGTGCATCCGGCCAAGCCCGACGTGTGCCGAGCCTGGCCCTTTTTCAGAGGCAACCTTCTCGATGAGAGCAGCTGGGAGATGGCCCAGGACTATTGTCCCGGGATCACCAGGGATGTGAGCCATGCCGAATTCGTTCGCCAGGGACTGACCTACCTCGAAGCCCATGGTCTGACCCATGATGCGGACGTGGATGCCAACGCCCTCAAGATTTCGGATATCGGATCCGACCCAGATTCGTAACTATTCAGAACGATAATCCGGCATGAGATCGTGTCCCGGCCCTTTCTGACCGTCACCATCCCGGCCACACTTCTACAAAAAACCATCCATGGATCTTCGACAAGCCTACAGAATCATCGGACTCCGCTTTGGAGCCGACCTGGATACGGTCAAATCCACGTTCCGCAAACGCGCCTTTGAGTACCATCCAGACCTGCATCCCAACGACCCCAAGGCGGCCAAAAAATTCCATGACCTGAACCAGGCGTACGTCCATCTCAAGGCATACCTGGCTGCCAAAGAAAATAAAAAATCCGCCACAAAGAAAACCGCTCCACGCACCAAGACACAGACGCAATCCGCCCAGACAAACCAATCGGCAGCTCCCGGACAAAAACCCGGCGCAAAGGGGCATGCGCGTGCCCAAAAGCCCGACCAGGATCCAACGAAGAAAAAGGGGTTTACGGCCAGGCAGGAAGAAACCCTCAAAGACATCCTGAACGACCCCTTTGCCCGGCAGGTCTTTGAGGACATCTTTGAAAAAATCAAGACCCGCAAACCATCGGTATCCACCAAGGCGCAGGCAACCGCCGGAGCCCCACAAAAAAAACTCAGCCTTTCCTGGGGCAAACGCTCCCTAAATCTGGACGTAACCGACGGTTTATTCTCCGGCGTGAAAAAATGGTTCGGATCCCACCTCGACGATCATCAGACCATCCGCCTGCCTGCCCCGCAATTGCGTCCGGGGAGCATGGTCCGGGTGAAAATCGACCGCAAGGGCAAAGGAAGCCGATCCATCGAGCTGCGCCTGCCCCACAATTTCATTGTCGGCCGCCCTATCCGCCTCAAGAACCAGGGCCGCACCATGGGCCCCCTCAAGGGTGATCTGTATCTGCGTTTTCTGGCGGTGTGAACAAAAAGATCCCGGATCACGTCCGGGATGACGGCATATGCCACAACCTACGCGCTGCGCACTCCTGTCCCGTCTCCGTTTCTCCCTTTTTTTCTATCGCCC
>NZ_JBUDSQ010000139.1:0-3917 GCF_054921335.1 Desulfoplanes sp.
GACGATTTCATCCTGGTGGAAATAAAAGGTATCCCGGTCATCGAGCCATGAATTGTCGGTGGCCTGCTCGTAATCCCTGCAGAATTGTTCGTACACGCCCTGGTCGGTCAGGTGGCGTTCCAGGTCCGCAATATGGGGTGAATCACCGCAGAACCCCTGCATCTCGTTGAAGACCCGCCAGAATACCGAGAGAATGGTCCCCCTTCCATCATTGGAGTCGGCCCGGCTGTCGATATTGAAGAGAACCACGTCTGTCCCTGTTCCCGTGGCCTTTTTTACATTGGCCATGAGAAGGGGATCTTGAATTTTTGACGTAAAAAACTCGATGGCCCGCTTGTTCACCCCTGTTTTGGGATCGTTGGCGTTCCTGTTGTTGAGCAGGTAGGACAGGATCTTGATGAAATGCGATTTACCGGAGCCAAAAAAACCGGAAATCCAGACGCCCATTCGGTCGGTGATGTTGGGATCATCCGGGTTTTGCAGGGCATTCACATACGTATCGAAAAAGGTCCTGAAATGCCGATCCAATTCCCTGGTCAGAACGTATTCGTCCAATTCCTGCCAGACAATGGAATCTTCCTGCTGTTCCGCCTTGACCACCCCGTTGATGGGACGGGAAAGATTTTTATTGAACAGATCCTTGATGAGCATGGTTTGTGGGGGTTGAGGGTTTGTAGGAGTAGACTGAAGGCTGAAAGGGTTTAGGCTGAAGGCACGGCCTTGGGTAGTTCCTTCCGCCTATCCTTCCGCCTTCCAACTGCTTTTACGAGACCAACGAAAAAGCCCGATAATAGTTGCTTTCCCTGAGCCTGCTGAAGAGGCGCAGACCCTGTCCGGTAAAATGGCCGGGATAGAACATGACCAAAGGAGTGTCTTCCGTGAGAGGGTGCAGGCAATTGAGGAGGTTATGTCCCCGCAAAAGTGGCCAGGCATTACCCACGCCGCTCATGAGGACCAGGTCCTGTTCTTCAGGCTGGGTTATCTGAACGAAATGGTTGGCGATTTTTTGGGGGTGGAGTGGACCTCTGAGAGCCTTGAGCAATTCTTCATTCCCTTTGGTTTTTTGAAGCTTGAAGGCCTGATCGAGGATTTTTCGGCTTTCAAGATATCCTACGATAAGCTCGAACAGGTTGACATGGGTGAACCGAAGATCGGGTTTGCGTTTGTGGAGCTGCCCTTTGACCGTCTCGATGTAGTCCCTGACGAGTAATTCCTTCTCCGGCGGGTAGTCAAAAATGTAGAAGCCGATCTCGTTACCCAGCCCGGCGTTGCTGAGAAGTTCCTCAGACAAGAGGCGATCCGTAATTTTGTTGAGATGGGCGGTGAAGTCATCTGTCATTGTATGGCCTCCAGGCACTTAAGCACGTACTGCTCGTGTGTTGATCGGAGCATGGCCTCCACTTCGGGCGTGAGATAAAAAGGCATGATGGTCTTGGAACGGGCCGAATCGATGACCGCAGCTTCTGAAAGGATGCGAAAAACAACCTGCCTGATCTTGGCCTTTGTGGAATCGGACCAAAGAGCCAGCCTTGGTTCGATATGGCTGCAGTCTTCAAAAAAGCGGTCCCAGTCGAGAATGTGGAGGCGTCCCTTAAAGGTTCTCTTGTGTTCACCGACAACCTTGAGGATGAAATCGCCGACAAGATGATTATGTTTGATGGCCGCACAAAAAACGGCCTGACAGGTTTGATCGTGTGGACCATCGGCAATGATTGGAAGAAAGGTCGGATCGAGCATGGAAAAACGTTTCCAGATAAGCGTAGCCTGTCGCCGGGCCGCAGCCGGTGATCGCTTCTGAAGAATGTTATCTTGCACGATTGCATCGAGAAAATCTTTTTTTCCCATCCCCTTTCGCATAAGATCCGCTACCAGCCTGCTTTCGCGGACAAGAAGCCCCCCTGCGACAAGCTCTCCGTTATACAGTGATCCGTTCATCTCTTCTCTTGATATCGCTCTCGGCCTTTTTTGCTGGCCGTATGTCTATCACCCAACGTAGTATGTAACTGGGTCCCGGAAGTATCCCTTTTCAAGATCATAGTAAATACTCGGATATAGAAAAAGTCTTCAAATTTTTTTAATATTGATTTTATTAGATAATTTTTTTTACATCCAGATTCAAAAAAGATCCAGGCCACAATTAAACAGATTAGTATGACAAAATAGTTTTTTTTCTCATTTCAAGCGTGAAAGAATTTTGAATGTATAAGTAATGCAATATACGAATCATCGCTTTATAGTCGAAAAAAAAGGATGCCTGAAAAAACAAGCATCCTTTGAATACTATTTTTAAGTAATATATGGATAGATCTGATTATGAATGAGTCAGTTCATCAGCCATCTCATCGGCAAATTCTTCATAAAGCCAGTTCAATCTAACAGAGTCCTGCCCTCCGATAGCTCCCCCAAGAGCATATGATGCGGATATTGTGAATTCATCGAGTATTTTCCCGGATGGGTCTTTGATCATGACACGGCCGGTGAGGGAATCATTGCCTGCCATAAAACCAAACATGGCAGCTGTGAGGGTTGAGCGTACGCGGATATCTTCAACTTCAATTTCGATTGTCGGGGATTCCGTCCCTTCTAATGACTCGTTCAACAAAGATCGTGCGGTCAATGACTTTACCACCTTGTCCTTGAATTCATCCTGGTCAAACTTGATATTGTCGGCGAGATCCTTTTTGGCCTCGGGAGTGAGTTTGATAGCAATTTTTCCTGCCGGCTGATCCTGTGTGATAAATGTGGCGGGAGTGGCCGGGCTGGATAGATCCTTGCGCTTAACACTCGAAGCACATCCGCTGATGATGAAAGATGCCAAAACCAGAACAAGTACCGATTTGAAACTACGCATACAAATTCTCCTTAAAAAAATGAAATGAAGGCCGACGGCTCCAAGTGTAAGATGATTTTGTAATCATATCGTTGCCTAAAGCCGATACTAAAAATTGCGATTTGGCTGTTTAAGGTAAAAAAACCTTTTAATCAACTGGTTAGAATTCGGCATATTGTCATACAAATATAAAACAAAATATTCAGGATGCTTTGCAACAGGAATATTGAATTTTTTGAATAAGTTATAATTTTTTGAAAAATACATTATTCTGGATAGTTAATGTATAAACAGATGGTGTAGATTAAAAAAAAGGCAACCTGATAATTGTCCAATTTGGGTAGCCCCCTGTGTCAGGGAAGTTGTCGCCTCTTCTGACTCGACTTTCAGGCTTAATCACTTAAAATTCTTTAAAAATAGAATAATATCAACAAATTACGCCTGAACTTTTTGTAAGACCCCATTTTGTATTTTGTAGCCTATGGCAGCGAGGATGGCTGCTTGTTCGGGGTCTGGTTCTTCGAGCATTCTGGTGGGTTTTCTTTTACCACTGTGCCAGCATAAACAGCTATTCAAATTTCGCATGGACTGCATGGCACTGTCGGGACTGCATGCGACTCCTGCGCGATTCAGCCAAAGTGTGGCCAGCCGGAGGTACGTCAAGGCCCACTATGCATGAGAAAATGTGGCAGCGAATTTTCGAGTCGGTCCAGTGCCACATGGGGCGGAAGTTTCCGAACTCACCAGCTTTTGTCTGCCTGAAGGCATTTTCCACCTGGTATCGATCAAGGCTGGCCCGGACGATATCATCCGTGGATAAATCGTGATATGATGTCACAATAATATTTTTACCGAACCTGGCGATGTGTTTGCTTATCCGATAGTGATTCTTGCGAAAATACAGCTGAAGTCTTTGATTCGAAACCCTGAAATCAAGATCATAGAGATCCTTAGGAAGGTAGAGAGAGCCACAGAGTTCTTTGTAGCGTTGCTGGACCAGATGTTTGGAGCCCCATCTTTTTTGCCCACCGCGCACCTTTGATCTGATCTCGAATATATCTGAGCCGAGACAGCTTTTCCTCTTCAG
>NZ_JBUDSQ010000140.1:0-3777 GCF_054921335.1 Desulfoplanes sp.
GCCTCATTGCGGGGCACTCCCCTCCTGTAGGGAGCATCGGGGACACCTGGATGGAAAATTCTTAAAAATAAGCAGAAATTTAATAGGTTGACAAAAAAAATCAAGACAAAAAATAATTCAGAATGTCATACAAATATTGCAAACAATTTTAACAGGCAGGTATTGCAGAACTCCATTACCAAAATTCTCTCTATCCAACTTGCAAAATGCGAAATTCTGCGCAGTTTTTCGGTGTTCATGCTAAAAATCTGCCGGAAAGCACAGCTTCCCGGCAGATTTTATCATTAGCTCAATTCCCTGGCAATGATTTGCATTTTTTCCGTTATCTCCCGAAACGTCTGTGCGATCCGGGCCCTGTTCTTATTATCACGGAACTCAAGAGGGACCTGGGCTTCATCCTCAGGTATCCCCCTGTGTCAGGGAAGTTGGCGATTTTGCTAACAGCGGAGCACGGGGCCTCGAAACAGGAAATCCTCGACCCCAGATGGGATGATATTGATTTTGATCTTGGGGATAGCGGATATATCGGCTTTTATCGGACAAAGAACGAAGTGCAGCGGATGCATCCGCTTCAGATGGAAAGGACACGGGAAGCCCTTTTGGCGAGAAGGAAGTATCTTGCGAAATATCGAAAAATCGCGGTGGAAGAGGTGGACGGATATGTGGTCGGCCACCCGGACGGTCGTCCGATGCTGGATATCTGTTCAGCATGGAGGACAATCCGGAAAAATGCCGGGATGCCGGAATTCCATTTTCACGACCTCAGGCATATATTCTGTACCAACCTGATATTTTCCGGCAGGACTCTCCCGCAAACCCAAAAGCTCATAGGACACAAGACGGCCAAGATGACGGAACGATACTCACATTTCGAAATCATGGAAGAATTCACGGGCTTCAGGGATCTGTCTCAGAGATACAAGACCGGCGCGTAGGCTAGAAATAAGCTAGAAAACGAAAAAAAGCCGTCTAAAAGACGGCTTTTTTCATCGGCATTCAAGGGATTTGGTGAAGCATACTAAGCGTTTAATGGTGGAGCTGAACAGGATCGAACTGTCGACCTCTTGATAGCCATTGTTGGACCACTTTTAAAGTGGGTCACGGATTTTTACACCGTCAAGTGGTAGCAATTCGTGGTGGACCAGATCCATCCTGGTTCGGTTCCTCAAATGCAAAAATTTTAAATTTTCTACATCAATAAAAAAGGATGATGATCAATCCTGCATGCAGGAATCTTTTTTTCTCTGATCAGATGCTCCTGCAAAAAGTCGAAAACCGGGGCTCAAGCTTAAAACCATATTTTTTAACAATTTGATTTTACTTAAACTTTCAACTTAAACATTAACCCTGCCTGCAATTTTTTTTTGCAGGCACATCTGATCAGAGGAGCGTGTACTTTTTATTCAGCTCTTTCAGGCGAACAGCCGTTATGGTAAAGATGTACTTCATGAAGGGGTAGAGTATTGTTTTGGGAAGACGCATGAGATCATGTTCGTTGTACTGAAAAAGATAGCACTCTTCCATAGCGATGACATTGGCAGAACGTGTCTCATGGAGCAATGCTCCCATTTCGCCGAACACATCCCCGGCATTGAGCATTGCAAGGGTTTTTTTGTTTTTAAACACTCTGAGTTTTCCACGAACGAGCAGATAAAATTCATCTTCATACTCCCCTTCAGAGATGACCATCTGACCGGGAGTGATCCGGAGCCACTTTCCTTCCTGGACTATCTTCAAGAGTTCCTCGTCATTGAACAGGGAAAAAAACGGCAGATCGTGCAAAAGTGGCAGGTAGCTTTCATCAAAAATCATGACGCCTTCCTCGTTGTTTGGTGGCAGGTAGGCCGATTCTGCGGGGTCATCCAGCGAAGGACTCTGTCCGACAAAGCCTCACGGCCGATGTGTCGAGCTGGACAAAAAAGTTCTCCCCCAACCTGGGTGCAAGCCGGGTCAATCCGTTACAAGTCATCAGCACCGGAATACGCAGATTCCCGTTTGCAAGCAACAGATAATGCATATTGCATCCGTTTTCCATACGTTCCAGGGTGGACTCCAGGGTGGACTCCCCATTCTCCGAACTCGGTTCGTTCCGGTACATACGGACGGCCTCGGGACGCATGGCCAAAGTAACCTTTTCGCCGATCTCGGCTTTATCCGATGTGTAAATGTCTGCTCCATCAACCCGGATAAGACTTCCTCCTGCATCAGTATCAACGACCACGCCGGAAAATCGGGTGGCGCCCACAAAATCGGCGATCTGCGGTGTTGAAGCTTGTTGAAAAACATCTTCCACAGTCCCGAATTGATGCAGCATACCCTCACTGAAAAAGGCCACCTTTGCGGCCAACGACCACGCATCGTCCAGATCATGGGTTATGTGTATCACGGATGTTCCCGTCCTGGCGATGATCTCCCTGAGCATCCCCCGGATTTCTCTGCGCGTACTCGGATCGAGGGCGGAGAACGGTTCATCCATGAGCAGGAGCTTGGGTTCCACCACGAGCGAGCGGGCAAGTCCACATCGAAAAGCAATGTAATTATGGGTAAATTGCCATAAGAGCAGAGGCTATCCCCGCCACCATGACGTGCAACCAATGGGGCCCGGACATTCCAGCCCGGGCCCCATTGGTTGCACATAACACAACGGAACTATTCAGGTTCGTTTCCAACTATCCGGCAGACGTAAAAAAACCGGGCCCTCTTTGATCGTCATCCACGGACCTGATCTTGATCCGGGAGTGTGGGACCAAGGATGTGGATAAAAAAGGGTGATGCAGCGCCGGATCCTGGGGGTCCCTGACCAGTTCCAAGAACTGACGTGTTTGCTGGTACCCCGTCAATCCTCGAACACCGCATACCCGATTGTTTCTCCGTAGTGCACTTCTTCGCTGTCCAGGGATTGTTCTTCGTCGATATGGATGCCGGCCATTGTATTGGTCAGCAGCCTGCAACGCACATTCGCCGGGTTCTCTCCGTTGAATGTTTGCATCCCGCCCAGCAAGACCGGGGGGACCGAGTATTTTTGCCCAAAAAGGAGGTCATATCCAATGCTTGTCACCGTCATCGGTGTGTTGACCACCTCGAACCGTTTCCTGTTGACCACACCGCTCGATGGTTCCCAGGCGACAAAGCCCACGGTCTCGCTTCCATGGAGCTGATCGGCGGATTCCTCCTCCTGGAGTGTGCAGGAAAATCCGAGGTTGGATATCCCGGACAATCGGACCACACATGGAGACGGGTCGTTTTGCGTGACCACTGCGGTTAAAATTACGGGAGGTTGGTTGAAGACAGAGCCGAACTGGATATCCCTGGCTCCCCCAGCCGGGGATGTTCCAAAGGTACCCGCCTGGATCATGGTTCCATCATCCAGGACATACTCGCCTTTCTCCATGACCATGTACCCAAGGTCTTCCCGTCCGTGAGCATTGTCTTGGTACGCCCATTCCTGAATACGGATATCGCACCCATCGGGACCGAGATTATGTATCCGCACGGTAGCGGGGTCCCCGTCCCCGTGTCCGAGAGGCCCAACGGTCACTACCGGGGAGGTGTATGTCCTCTGGAAATCGATATGGGCCAACAAGGAGTCGATATCCGCTGTTCCGGTCTCGAAGACAATGTTGGTCATGCTTGGCTCTGTTGAATTGGCGTCCCCAGGATCGAACCCATCCGGGATTTCGGAACCGTCAAGATCCCAGTCGTCATCCGAATCAGGATCCAGAAGGTTGATCAATCCGTCGCCGTCAAGATCCTGATTCCATGCATCCCCCCAATAGG
>NZ_JBUDSQ010000141.1:0-3733 GCF_054921335.1 Desulfoplanes sp.
CGGGAACCAGCGGCCTCAAGGCCCACGGAGAATCCATGACCGTCATCGGCAACAATATCGCCAATGTCAGCACGGTCGGTTTCAAGGGGTCCCGGCTCCATTTCGAGGACGCCTTGAGTCAGGCAACGACCACTGCCTCAGGCACTGGACAGGTCGGGCGTGGCGTGCAGGTCGGGACGGTCATGGCCGATTTTGCCCAGGGCTCCCTGGAGACGACAACGGAGTCCACGGATCTGGCCATTGGGGGCGAAGGGTTTTTCATGGTCTCTCCCACGGGAGAGGATGTCCAATACTACACCCGGGCCGGAAATTTTCGGTTCGACGATGATGGAAGACTGACAGACCCACACGGGTATGTCGTCCAGGGGTGGAAGGTCCAAAACGACAACAACCCCACAGCGGCCACATCCACCTCGACGGCAAATTCTTCCGCCAAGATCGAAGGGGTGCCCACGGATATCGTCCTGGATAACTTCCAGTCCCCGCCCCAGGCCACATCCCAGGTGGATGTCATGACCAATCTGGATTCCCAGTCCACGGACAAGTCCACGAACAGGATCGATGGGGATACACCGGCCACCACCACATACGACCCCGCTCCCATGTTCGCCATGTTTTCCAACTGGGACGCCACCCAAGATGAGCCTATCGGCGACAGTATGTACACCTACCAGTCGACGATCAAGTCCTACGACCAGAACGGGACCGCGCACAACATGACCGTCTATTTCGATCCGGTCAAAGATCCTGAAATCACCGGCAGCGCCGGCGGTAAGCAGCTTTGGGAATACATGGTCACAGTACCCCCCGCAGAGGACGGCCGGACATTGAACGACGGCACTGATGACTATTCCCTTTCGGGGACTGACGGCGCGGGGGTGCTCATGGTCGGGACCCTGACCTTCAATGCGGCGGGGGAACTTACCAATAGTTCGGCATTCACGTTGCCGGACGTTACAACAGGCACAGATTCGGATGATCCCAAAGATTTAAGTAATTGGACGCCGGCAGAGTTTTCCTCGAACGGCTATCCTATCTGTACGGCCAATTTCTTACAGGAAGATGATGCCTCGGCCACGACGGAAGATGATGCCAAGAATATCGAGATCAATTTTGGGATCAAGAATTCCACCACAGAATGGTCCAACTCCTCGGGCACATTGCCCGGCAATGCTGGAGCCATCGGTGGAGGAGGGGGCCCCTACACCACCGGGGCAGAGGCATGGGATGCTCTCCCCGGCATGAACGCCTCCCGTTCCGCCCTGGCGACCACTTCTTACAACACCGGATCGACCACACTCTTCCAGTCCCAGGACGGCTACACGGCCGGATTTCTCCAGGGCGTGTCCGTGGACCGGGACGGCATCCTGACCGGCAGTTACTCCAATGGTCAGGTCCTGGAACTCTACGCCCTGACTCTGGCGGATTTCAATGACCAGTATTCCCTGTACCGAGAGGGCGGCAACCTTTTTTCCGAGACCCGGTCCTCCGGGCCGCCGCTCACCGGGATGGCCAATGCCAGCGGCAAGGGGGCCATTGCCTCCAACTCTTTGGAACAATCCAACGTGGATCTGGCAACCGAGTTCGTGAGCATGATCACTACCCAGAAGGGATATCAGGCAAACAGTAAGACGATCACCACCACGGACGAGATGCTCAATACTCTGATCCAAATGAAGCGCTAAGTCCTCCCCCACCTCCCCTGGTGCATGAAAAGCCCGCCGTTCGGCGGGCTTTTCCCGTTTGGAAGGACTCCGGCCAATTGCAAGCGTTGATCACGGGTGGTACACGATTTTTTTGCCCCATGCAGTATCCCTGGGTCATTTGGGATTTTCTTTTAACAACAAGGAGATGGACCATGCTTGCAAGTTTTTCGGTACTCCCCGTGGGGGTCGGCGATGAATTGCGGGAATATATCGCGGCCGTTGTCGATCTGGTCGATGGATCGGGGCTCGCGTACAAACTCGGGGCCATGCAGACGACCATCGAAGGGGACCAGGCCGAGGTCATGGATGTGGTCCTGCGGTGCCACAACCTCATGAAGGAAAAAGCGCCCCGTGTACTCACCTCGATCACCATCGATGACCGCGTCGGCGCGTCTGATCGGCTGGGGGGGAAAGTGGCAGATGTGGAGGGGGTTCTGGGCAGGAAGGTGAGCAGTGAGTAACCTCGTGGGAAAGCCGAATCCATCCAGGCTCGAAACATTGGTGCAGGGGGCTTTGGGCGCACCGAGTGGTCGGGTAGTGGTCGGTCCGGGGCCCGGCCTGGACGCTGCGGTTCTGGAGACATCCCCTGGCCGGGTCATGGCCATTGCCGAGGACCCGATTTTTCCCGCCCCGGGATTGCCCCTGGATATCATGGGGTGGTTCACCGTGCACATAGGGGCGAGCGATGTGGCTGTGACCGGGATCAGGCCCGAATTTATGACCTATACCCTGCTTTTGCCCCCGGACTGTCCCGAAGAGGACGGGCGGACGATCATTGCAAGTATCTCAGATGCGGCCGAGGAACTGGGTATTTCCATTGTGGGAGGCCATACCGGCTGGTATGGAGCGGTTACCGTACCCACGGTCGGCGGGGTGACCGTCTGGGGGACCGCTGACAGGGACGCCTGGATTTCACCGGGCGGGGCCAGGGACGGGGATACCATCTTGATGACCAAGGGGCCGTGTATCGAAGCCGCGGCCCTGCTTTCCATTGTGCATCAGGAAAAACTGGCCCGGGAACTTTCGCAGAACATGCTCACTTCCTTGAGAAAGCGGGTGGACCAGATAACCGTGGTCGAGGATGCCCTTACTGCCTTTGCTGCCGGAGGGGTGCACGCCATGCATGACGCCACCGAGGGTGGGGTCATGGGGGGGCTGTGGGAAATGTCTGCCGCCTCGGGTGTGGCTGTGGACGTTGATCTGGATCGGATAGCGATACCCGAAGATATCGCCGCCCTGGCCGGAGCCCTGGATTTCGACCCCTGGCAGGCCATCAGCGAGGGAACCCTGCTGGCCGCTGTCGAGCCGAAAGCCGTCGACAGGGTGCGCAGCGAATGGCGCAAGGCAGGCATAGAAAGCATGGTTCTGGGGAGGTTCGATGGAGGCCTGGAGGAAAACACGCTGGTCAGAAACACCACCAGACAGGTGCTTAAGGAGCCGGACAGGGACCCCTTCTGGGAGCTGTTTTTTGCCGGATTGGAGGGATGACTACACGGGCTGACACGGACGAGCACTGACGGGCACGGACCTGCATGGACACTTGGGCGGCAGGGCTTTGTGTGAGTCTGTGGCTGTCCGTGTGGGGCCGTGCCTACCACACCGTTGCCGTATTCCTGTCTGGTGGCCAATGCAGCCCTGAGCTTCCTCGGCCGGCAGGTCGAGCGGGTGGCCCGGGATTTTACCCGGGAAGGCGGCTTTACCGAGCGTCTCTACAGGGTGCGCACGGCAGCCAGGAAACGGGATCGTTGGACCCCATTCTCTGGCTGGCTTTTACCTGCATTCTTCCAGAAACAGGTGCGGGGCAAGATCCGGGTGGTCGCCACGCAGCACATAGTTCAACCCCGGGTGGGCTACATCCACGGCTTCACCGGTTTCCTTTTCCACGCGAAACGGGTTCGGGGAAAGCACCGGTCGCCTCAGTCCCGGGGCAAGAATTGCCACTGCCCGCGAAATATCCCATGGATTCTTGACCGCTATCTCCCACGAATCGCTACCAACCTGTCTGGTGACCCTTCCCAGAATGGTCT
>NZ_JBUDSQ010000142.1:0-3718 GCF_054921335.1 Desulfoplanes sp.
TGGGCGAGCACCTCGTCCCGCGCCTTCTTCATCTTGCCCACCCACTCGTGGTCGGCGGACAGCACCGCCTCAGCGGTAGAGAGGAACGATGCCGTGGAACCAAGATCAGCGACCAATTCCTGGAGGGATTCGATCTCGGCCAGGGAGTTGAGCCCGTCCCGATGCGCGTTCACCTCCTGGGCGTCATAGCGGAAGTTCTTGAGCTTTCCGGGCGAGCTGTACGCCTGGAGCGATTCCAGGAAGCTCTTGGTCTCATCGAGCCGGGTGCGAAGTTTCTGGGCCTCCTCCTCAGCCAGGAGATTCCGGCCCCAAAAGAGCAGACCGCTTTGCAGGCTCTGCTGCATGACAACCAGCTTTTCCACTGATTCGGAAATGGCTTTCTGGAGCTGCTGAACCGGTTCTTCCTTGCCCTGGGTAAGCAGTTGGGCCATGCCGGGGGTGAGGCCGAGCAATTCGAACAGGGCCTTTAGCGCCGGAAGATTCCAGTCTTTGGGCCGCTCGATATGCTTGAACTGCGTAAGTTCGTTCACGCCGGTTCCTGCCAACTGCGACAGGCCGGTGGCGTCGAATTTTTTGCCCGGAATGGCGAGGACCATATCTCCCGAGTAAACCAGGACGGCCAGTACAACGGCGACCCATTCGGGCTCCAGCCGCTGCCGGTCCTTGTCCATGTATTCCACGCCCTTGTCATCCTGGATCAGCTCGGAGCGGTTGACCACCTGGCCGTGGCCTTTCTTTTTGAGCAGGCCGAGGATCTGTTTGGCGTATTTTGATTTGTAGGGATCGAGCCGTTCACCGTTGAGCAGTTCCAAAGCGTCGAGCACTGCCGTGGCCTGCTTGCTGCGATTCTTCTGGTCGGCGATGGCGCGCAGGGCATCCTGCGCGGCCTGGTCCCGGTTTCTCCCGGTGATCAGCACCGAAAAGAATGGATAATCAGGTGCTTGGTCCGCGAAATGCGGTGCGAGGCAAATACCACCGACAGAATTGATAACATCTCTGAAATTGATTCTTTCATGGGGCCCTAATCCAGCCATGTCTCTAAGCGAATGTTTTTTGGCCCACTCACGAATGGATTTGCACTTGCCCTGATAAGTCACTTCAAATGCGGTGGTCATGTTTTTTTGCAGCCACTGTACCAGGCTTCTAAGGAAATTGCTCGCCTTCGATTCATAGGTCGATTTAGCGTGGCCGGATGAAGTTGAGGCTAAATCCAAGGCTGCGGCATAGTTCCTGAGTGAAGAACGGAATTCATCATCCGTGTGTGTAATCCGTAAAAAAACCTCATCAGATTTCTTTTCGTCTTTGAAATGCGGTGGATCAAAAGGCTGGATAAAATAGAGATAAAAATCTCGTGGCGGCACGGCTGTGGATCGTTCATTGGGCACACCAAAAAAGAGATATCCCTGGCGTGCAGCCTTGCGCTCCAGCCATTCCAGCTCGTGCTGCCAGATCTTGTAGCCGGTCACATAGGTCTGGTCCGTGCACTCCATGACCCGCTTCAGAGCTTCGTAATAGTAACGGTCCAACTGTGAGGCGTCAAGGCTCTCGGCCCGCTTTTCGATCAGCGCGTCGAAGTCGTCGGTCTTCTTCAGGTCCAGATAGAACTGGCGGTTGTGCGGGTTTGATGAAATGAACTGCCCGCTGACCGTCTTGTGGATTTCCCGCAGGACCGTCTCCACCTGGGAGAGCAGGTCGTCAGCCGGATCGCCGCCGAGTTCCTCAATGCCCGGTTGATAGAGGCAGAGCCCGTCACGCAGTTCCCCGGCAGTTGCGCCTAATCTGGCGTAAATGTCGCCGGTAGTGAGCCGATGGACCGATAGGGCATGGATGAGCCGCAATGCCATGGGCTTGTAGGCCGGACGCGTAAAGGCCTGCTGGATGCGAGATTCCAGTACCTGGCTACAGTCGATCACCGCCTTGATATCCGGTACAGAACGAAACGATGGATTTTCCCGGAGATTGGTCCAGTAGGTGTCATAGGCAATGAGCCCGGGCCGGTCGTCCGGCATGTCCTGGTCGAGTATCTTTTTCATGGCCAGCGAGAGCGCCTTCAGCACTTCGCGCTTCTCCACGGCGGTCACCCGTTCAAAGGTGTCGATATAGTCGGGATGCACCGGGAAGAGGCGAACGAACTCGTCCATGCGCTCGTTCATGTGGCCGTAAAATTTGCCGAAAGGCGTCAGGTACTCGCGTATCTTGGCCGGTTGCTTGCCGGTCTTTTTGAGCAATCGCTCGGCCACCACGAACTTGACGTCTTTGCGGGCGATGAGGACCTGCTCGAAGCGGTCTTTCACCCGGCGGATGCTGTCGGCCACAAAGGAAAAGCGCGGGCTGTCGAAGATGGCTTCCTGGACGCCGGCCATGAAGCGGAAGCGCAGGTCCTTGCAGACCTCGCCGATTTCACGGAGAAAGTTCAGGTCCAAGATGAGTTCCTGATCTTTGCGGGTGCGCAGATAATCAAGCAGCTCGTCCACCACCAGAAGCAGGCCGTGGTCTGGAAATTCTTGATGAAACGCGGTCATCATCTCTTCAAAGGAGCGCTTGTTATTGGAGACCTGATCTGCGGAGGGGAAGCTGTAACTCACGCCCATGTCCGCGAGATGCGCTTCCAGCTCGGCCACAAGGATGTCCCGCAAGGACATGGTGGTGGCTCCGATTTCGGTGCGAACCACCTTGAACCGGCCGCCGATTTTCCCGGCGGCATCCGCTACGTCTGAATTGTTCAGACTGGCGGAGAGGTCGGGATTTTCCGCAAGCCCGGAGATCACCGACATGAGGTGGGACTTACCGGTGCCGTAGTTGCCGACCACCAATAGGCCTTTGTTGTCGGTGGGCTGCTCGAATTGCAGCTGGGGAATTACCAGACCCACCAGCTTTTCCGCCATCTCCTCTGAGATGACATAGGTCTCGACAAGCTGCCGGGCCGCAGTCGCTTCGTCGGCGTCCCGCAGCTGGACCACGGACTCGATGGGTTCAAACTGGATCAGGTCACCGTATTTCATCGCGTCTGCTCCCTTGCAATGGAATTAGTCGTTTTCATGTCGTCACCTCCGGGCTTGCCACCAGAAAATCGCGCATCGGATAGCGCCTGTACTCCGGGTGGTCCGGAGCGGCATAGGTCAAAGAATCTTCAACGATGGAGCCGTTCCATGCGGCCACCACGGTCTTGTTGCGAGAGAGTCCCTGGAGCAGGCGAAGCGGGTCTTGCTTCAGGTCAACATCGAAGATGACTTCAATGTTGTCGAGCAGGATCATCTCAGCACCGCCATTGCCGACGATCTCCCGGAGAAGACGAGGCAACTGCAGGACCCGTTGACGCTCCGTCAATTCCAGCATCTGACGGGAAAGCTCGAGGTTGATGTTGACCAGGGGCGCACCGGTGCGATCCCGCACATCGTGAAGCGCAGTAGTCTTGCCTGCGCCCGCCGGTGCGACGACCAACAGCAGCCGGTGATAGAGTTCAGCGGCTTGCTTGACCTTCTGTATGATCTGGTCTGCAAGTGGTTCCGCCATCACTCTTCTCCTCTATCCTTGGCTCCGCCCGACTTCACCCATTCGTCCACTTCTTCCTTGCGAAACTTCCAGAGATGGAACGGTCTGCGCGGTTCGCCCATACAATGCCCCATCCAAACAAATCAGCATAAATAAGCTTATAGACTTCCGGATAATGATCTCTGGCCAGGCTAGAGGGAAGCAGGCTTACTGTCGTAAGTCAATG
>NZ_JBUDSQ010000143.1:0-3707 GCF_054921335.1 Desulfoplanes sp.
GAAATCGCTGATCTGCTCGGCCTTGTCCGGCGAAACCCGCTCCTGCTTCAATGGAGCCACGACCTTTCAGCCGTGGAAATAGCGACCCGACCTCACGTTCTTCGGTGATGGCTGCGCTTCAATGGAGCCACGACCTTTCAGCCGTGGAAATGGCCGCACTCATCGACTGGTGTGGCATGATGCGGGAGCTTCAATGGAGCCACGACCTTTCAGCCGTGGAAATAGCGGGCAAATTTTCTACCCTGATACTAGCCAATTAGCCCACCGGACGCGAGCGCCTCTGTAAAAACCAAAATGTCACTTATGATTTTCATAATCAATACCGAGAAAAATACCATTTACCAATATCGAGCAACCACCGGAATCTCGTCACCACTCAGTCGCTCGCATAGCATTCGCTATGTGGTCGTCAAAGAGCAAACCTCTCAAAAAACAACACAGGAATGATCAATCCGCTGGAAGGGCAACCCAATGGATTTAATCCCTCGTACGTGCTGCCCGTTGGGAGGGCCAAGGGGGATGAAAAGGACCTGATCTTCGTCGTTTTTAAGGATATCCGAAAGCCGTGCCTGAAGATCCACTTTTTCGATCCCTGAAAGTTCGCACAGGAAAACCGAATACTGGATTCTGTCCCCGAATCCGCGCATGAGTTTATACACGCGACGGAGCCGTTTGTCCTCGCAAATATCATAACTGACGATATAAATATTTCTCATCGGGTAACGAACAATGGGTAGGCGTCGAGTTCTCCCTGAAGAAACCGGCAAAAGAGCCGGATCTGAACTTCGAGAACCTGTCTGTAGGAAATGCGATATTTGAAAACAGGATGTGTGATCAATCCGTCCATTCTTCTGGCATATTCCTGCAGGAATTTCTTCTTTCCCTTGGGTTTCATGAAGACACCAAGGTTCCTTACTTGAAAGTCATCTTCCTGCAGGATGTTCTTGTTCAGACAGGAAAGCACAACAGAATCCACGACCAAAGGCCTGAATTCTTCCATGAGATCAAGGGATAACGCGGGCTTCCCGTATTTGGTCTGATGATAGAACCCCAGATACGGGTCCAGTCCGAGCTTGGCCAGGGTTGCCGTGAAATCGTTGGTCAGGAGAGAATACCCGTATGACAAAAGACAGTTCACCGGATCTCTGGGTGGGCGTCTGTTACGGTCCTTGAAGACAAAGTCGTGATTCCCCTTTTTGATCATCTCCCTGAACTGACTGAAATAAAGCCCGGCCGCAGTTCCCTCTACCCCCAAGAGTTCCTTCAGAGACCCAGCCATAAGTGACTTGAGAGCGAATCTCTTGAATCCCGAAAGAATTCCCTGGTCGGGTTCGGGGTGATTGCGTCTGACCATCGTCCTGCAATTCATTATCTTGGCCTGTACCAGGCGACCAGCAAGCCCGACGCAAAACACGGCATCATCGGCACTGCGGTATTGGGAACGCCGGAGTTCCACATTTTTATGCGGCAATCCTCTCATGTACCCACAAAACCAGCCGCCATAGGAAAACCAGGATACCGGGATGTTGCGGGAAGACAGCTCCCGCAATGCCTGGGTGGAAATCTGGATATTCCCGAAAAGAGATACAGAAGAAATATCCTTGAGCTTGGATTCCTGACACACCTTTTTCTTCTTACGAATCTGAAGACATTCCCCTGACAAACCAAGGTACGCCCCCTGATCCTGGACATACAGCGGCAGTCTGTCCTGACGGGCCGGGACGAGTCGTCTCGCTGTTTCGACCGCTGTATGGTGTTTGCACAAACACGTTTCGTCGGGGAGGCATATCTCGACCAGCGAGCATTTCGGGCATTTCCGACTCCCTACCAGAGGCTCCGGAATGACATTTTTTGACAATGTTTCAAACGCTTGTCCGATCAGTTCCCGTGTCCTGGTCCTGAGCTCATCGTCAAATACTACCGGCACCTTTTGTCTGGAACCGGCAAACCAGATCATACCCTGTGTGCACGGGTACCCGTTTTCTTCAAGAACCAGCCCCTGGGCGCACAATTGAACTTTTTCCGGTTCCCAGACGCCTCCGGGGATATCGGGCATGGTTCCTTTCTTGTAATCAACGGGACACACTTCTGAGCCATTTGCTTCGACAATGTCCATCTTTGCAACCAATCGTTCTCCCGGAGCGGACAGGTACACGCTCCTGGCCGTGAAGTCAGGCTCCTCCTCCATTTTCTCCTGCTCGGGCAATGTTCCGGTTTCCTTGTCGACCCTGCGGTGGACATGCCTCCCCTGGACCGTGTCCTCGGAATCATTCCATTCCCCCTGCACCCACTCGAGGAAAAAAAGACGCGGACAATAGGCGAATTCGTTGAGCATCCTCGCTGGAAGCAACAGCGGTACTTCCAAAAAAGCAGGGTCCTGTTCCTGAATATTAGTAGCTTGCATAATCTATTCAATAGGTTGCAAGTGAAGCTCCAAACAGCCCCAGCCCGAAATGGCTGGCGTATCCTGCTGAAACCGGACCTCTCACGGGTCCGGAAAATTCCAGCTCCACCAGCCATGGACGGGTCGAAGGCGGGCGGGGTTTACCATTGCCACGGGAACGGACATATCGAAAAAAACCTTTTTGTACCTTTTGTTCTTTACTTTCAATGAGTTGCATGCTGACGGGTGCAGGAAATCCTGCAGATACGAGATGCTCCCTGATTTGGGCTTCAGGAGTATGACGCCCTTTCCGTTTAATAAATCTCGGCAGAACAAGAGGAGTCAACGAGTGCCATCGGCATGCGTTCCCGAATTCGGCAAGTTGCCTGCCTGAACGGGTACGGATTTGTCCGGCCAATTGTTCCCGTGATCCGAATCCCACACAGGTGACGACAATATCCGCCTTGATTCCCTTGGCCCAGGTTCTTCTGATATTCTGAAGAACCCTACGGGCGTCGGAGTCCAACCCGCCGGGAGCATACACGACCATGTGATCCATGCGGCCATTTTCAGCAAGGCTGAGAGGGATGAAATGAACATGACGGTGTCCGGACAGCGGAATTCCTGCAGCATCGGTTCCCCGGAGAACGGGAATATCAAGGCCCATGTCTTCCATACGGCTGACAAGGGCCTGATGCAGAAGCTCGGCTTGCGGGAGAACCCGGGTCATGCGTGGTCGCATGGTGCCTCGGATGGTGTCGGGGCTCAGGGCCAGCAACGCGACTTCGACCCGTGATTCTTGACGATTCATAGGGGGAAGAGCCCGCAGAGGCATTGGTTCCAATGCATCGGCCCGGCGCAGGTAGGTGATCCGTTCGCTTCCGGGAGGCTGACTCCATCCCTGTTTCCGGAACACTCCGGTATCCTGCATCAAACAATCCACAATGCTTTCCGGATAGGGAAGGGAGACCTTGGCTCGCAGTTTTTCCTGTGCCTTGGGTGTCGGGGCTTTTTTCTTTTTTGCAGTGACCTCATCGACGGCTTTTTGCAAAGCATGCTCAATCTTATCGGCTCTCCAGCGAACATATTTTTCCGGAGTCCAGGGTGAAACGAGATGGGTCAACTCATAATCCGGCGGCGGAGGTTCCGTCGTGGGGCCGCACCATTCTTCATGGTCCAGGACTTCCGGGGAAAGCTCAGGCGCAAGCCGTGCCTCGACCCAGCTCTCAGCCCGTCCCAGGTAGGCCATGTTTTTGAGCAGGTTATCCAGAAGTTCTGACTGGTTATCGTCCAGATTCGTATCCGGATAGACTACGACAAGAGG
>NZ_JBUDSQ010000144.1:0-3683 GCF_054921335.1 Desulfoplanes sp.
CTCGGCATACTCAAATCCGGGGCAGCCTATGTGCCCTTTGATCTGGCCGATCCCGAGGAACGGTTGCGGTTCAAGATCAACGACTGCGCCTGCAGGATGATCGTGACCTTGTCGAGCGCCCTGGAAAGCCTGGTCTTTCTTACCGGGAGCGATACCCTTCCCGTCAGTCTTGATTCCTACGCTGGTGAACTGGATCAGGCCCCGACATCCAATCCCGCCCCCATCAATACGCCGGATGATCTGGCCTATATCATCTATACCTCCGGGTCCACGGGAAGACCCAAGGGCGTCATGACCCGGCACGCCGGGGTGGTGGACTTCATCGCCTACCACCTGAACCATTTTCCCCTGTCGCGGACCTATTACAATGTCATCCAGAGCATTTCCATCAACTTCGATGCCTCGTGGACGGAGCTGGCCCTGGCCCTGTTCAACGGGTCTACCCTGCATATCATAGGCTCCATCGGCCGGTTCTCCGGCGAGGATCTGGCCGCATTCATCACGGAAAACGAGATCGGCATCTTCATCTCCACGCCCTCCATGATCGGCAACCTGCCCAGAAGAAAAATCCCGTGCCTCGAGTATCTGATATCCGGGGGCGATGTGGGCGACAAATCCATGATGGACTACTGGAGCGGTCAGGTACACCTGTACAACGCCTACGGCCCGACCGAGGCCACCATCTGCACCACCTATGGTCTGCATGACACCACGAGATCCAACCGGAATATCGGCCGACCCCTTCAGAACAAAACCGCATATATCCTTGATGACACCCTGCAGCCCGTGCCGGTGGGGGTGCCGGGCGAGTTGTATATCGGCGGCAACAGTCTGGCGCGCGGCTATTTCAACCGTCCTGAGCTGACCGGTGAGCGATTCATCCCCGATCCCTTTGCCCGGGAAGAGGACAAGCAAGCAGGGGGCAGTCCCAAAATATACAGGACCGGGGACATTGCCCGCCGACTGCCCGACGGAACCATCGAATATATCGGACGCAATGACGATCAGGTGAAGATCAGCGGTTTCCGGGTGGAGCTTGGGGAAATCGAGAACAAGCTGGCTGCCTGTCCTGGTGTTTCCCAGTGCGTGGTCATCTGCCGTGAGCATAACGGGAGCAAATACCTGTGCGCGTATTTCACGGCAAAGCAGCGTATGGAGGCCGATACCCTCAGCGATCATCTTGCCGGACTGCTTCCCTATTACATGGTGCCCCAGTACTTCATCCACCTCGAGGCCATGCCCCTTACGGTCAATGACAAGATCGACCGCAGGGGTCTGCCCGAGCCCGTTTTTGCCGGGGACGCGGCCAACTATGTGCCTCCCCGAAACCATATGGAAGAAACCCTGTGCGGATTATGGCAGGACGTGCTGGGTATGGAAAAGGTCGGCATCGGCGATGATTTTTTCAGGCTGGGGGGCAGCTCCATTGTGGCCATCAGGCTCTGCCATGCCATGACCCGGCTGCTGGAACGAGAGATCCCGGTGGCTGCGCTCTTTGACCTGAAAACCATCAGGGGACTGTGCGGGGAGCTGGGCCGGTTCAAGCGGGTGGTGAAGATCGAACCCTGCCCGGGTGACACGGCTGTTCTGTCTTTTGCTCAGGAGCGCCTCTATTTTATCGAGGAATATGAAGGCGGCAGCACGGCCTACAATATCCCCATGCTCTATGAACTTGCAAAAGATACCGATATCCCGGCCCTGAAAAAGAGTATCGCAGATCTGGTTCACAGGCAGGATGTTCTGCGTACTGTTTTTGTCAAAAGCGAAAGCGGGGAGGTGTATCAGCAGGTGGGGACAAAGCCTCCCGAGATTCTCGAGGTGGAACTGGCTGACAGGAATTTTCAGGCCAGGGTACAAAGGGACATCAACACGGTTTTTGATCTGCACGAGGGGTATCCCATCAAGGTTGTCGTGTACCATGCCGAGACCACGACGTACCTGCTGATCACTATCCATCATATCGCCTTTGACGGCTGGTCGGCGGATGTTTTTCTGCGTGAGCTCGGTGCCTTGTACCGCTTTCATAAGGATGGCGAAAAACTCTCCCTGCCCGAACTGGATATCCGGTATCGTGATTTTGCCGCGTGGCAGCGGGAGTATCTTTCCGGAGAGGTGCTGCAGGCCGAACTCGATTACTGGAAAGCAACGCTTCATGATTATGAAACATTTGATTTTCCCCTGGATAAGCCCCGGCCCGCCAGGGTGTTGTACGACGGGGACGAGTATGTGATCCGGCTGGACCGCGAACTCTCGGATAAGGTGAGAGACATGGTCCAACATCACGGCACCACGGCGTACAGTGTTTTTCTCAGCGCTTTTTGTATCCTGCTGCACAAGTACAGTGGCCAGGATGACGTGCTCATCGGCACGCCCACGGCCAACCGGCAGTATGCCCAGCTGGATGATCTGATCGGGTTTTTCGTGAATTCCACGCCTCTTCGGTGCCGGTTCGCGCCGGATCTGGATATTGAGGGTTTGATGAAAAACACGGCCTCGTCCCTGTCCGAACTGCAGCTGCATCAGGATCTTCCTTTTGAAAAACTGATCGATCTGCTGCAGGTGAAGAAAGACCCTTCCCGCCACCCCCTGTTTCAGATCATGTTCACCCTGCAGAGTTTCGGCGAGGATGAAACATCCGGAATCCTGGATTTTCTCAAACCCGTCACCAGTTCGGAGCTCTACAAGACCGCCAAATTCGACCTGACCCTGCTGGTCGATGATGCGGAGGATGTAATCTCCTGCACGTTCAACTACGCCACCAGCCTGTTTGAACGGACGACCATGGAACGTCTGGCCGGGCATTACCTGGAAATTCTCTCCATCATGGTCCGCGATGCCACGACACCCATCAAAGACATTCCCCTTCTTTCCCCCGCAGAGCGTGACAGGATACTGTATGCCTGGAATGGTACCACATCCGCCTATCCCTGCGAAAAAACCATCGTCCGGGTTTTCGAAGAACAGGTTGCAAAAACGCCTGAGCACACTGCCCTGGTTTTTGAAGGGGAAGCATGGTCATACCGGGAGATCAACCGCCGGGCCAATCAGCTGGCCCATACCCTCCGGCGCGATTATGCCGAGTTTACGGGACAGGAAATAGCGGGCGATACCCTGATGGGCATCTATATCGAACGCGGCGTGCACATGGTCGTGTCCATCCTGGGAATTTTGAAGGCGGGAGCTGCCTATGTTCCCTTTGATCTGGGCGATCCAGAGGAACGACTGCGATTCAAGATAAACGACTGCGCCTGCCGGATGATTCTCACCTCTTCAAACTGCATGGGGGATCTGGTTGCATTGACCGAGCAGGAAACCCAGCCTGTGGCCATCGATGCCTATCTCGATGAGATAGCAAAGAGCCCGGATACCGGCCCGGTTCCCGTGAACACCTCCAGGGACCTGGCCTATGTGATCTACACATCCGGTTCCACCGGAACTCCCAAGGGGGTCATGCTGGAACATTACGGGGTGGTGAACCTCGCCTTTTCCCACCGTACAAGCTTTGGACTGGATGCGGGCTGCCGCATCCTGCAGTTCGCAGCAACAAGTTTTGACGCCTCGGTTTCAACGCTGTTCTGCGGACTGCTCACCGGCGGGTGTCTGTGTCTGTGCAGCGAGGAGGCACGAAAAGACGTCAACAAACTGGCCGCATTCATTGCCGACCAGAAAATCGACCTCATCGA
>NZ_JBUDSQ010000145.1:0-3651 GCF_054921335.1 Desulfoplanes sp.
CCATGGAGCCAACCGGTAGACATCCGGGCAGATCGGTCCCGGGAATGGGCAGGGGACGCGGGCGGCTTCCCGTTGCCAGGACCAGTTTATCATACCCGATCTCACGAGGTTCCTTGTTCTTTTCCTGGACAAGAACCTTTTTATGCTTGCGATCGATTTTGAGAACCGTTGTCTCGGACAGCACATCCACGCCCTTGGCCTGTTTGAAAAAAGGCTCGTCGCGCAGGGCATGGAAACTCGTGGTCCGAAGCTGCTTGGGATCACTCACATCCCCGGAAACCAGGTAGGGAATACCGCACCCGCCATAGGAAAAGATCTTCTGGGAATCTATCATGGTCACCCGGGCATCGGGCTGGACCCGTTTGAGCCGGCAGGCCGCCTTGGGCCCCAGGGCGACACCGCCTACTATGACTATGTGTTGGGACATGGGTTCTCCTTGATGTAGTGCGCAGTTCGCAGTGCGCAGTACGCAGTACGCAGTGCAAAAAAAAGTACGCAGTTTGCAGTGCGCAGTACACAGTGCAAACAAGTACGCAGTGCAAAAAAAGTACGCAGTGCACAGTGCGCAGTGCGCAGTAACGGCAAAATGCCAATATCTACTTTGTGTTCCTTTGTTGGAATATTACTATTGAAGCATCTTTGTTTTGCGTCAAATCTGTTTTTAACATTTTACTGTAATTGCTGATAAGTCCTGAAAAAGCTGTCATTTTTTGTTTTTTTCTGTGCACTGCGCACTGTGCACTGCGCACTAACCATGCACTGCGCACTTCAGTTATTCTTCTTCTCTACCCAGATACGCCTCGATCACCCGCGGATCCTGCTGGACCTTGCGGGGGGTGTCCTCCAGGAGGAGCTGGCCTTCCACCAGGACCAGCACCATATCCGAGACCGTCATGACCACGTCCATGTCGTGCTCGATGATCAAAACGGTCAGTCCGGTATCCTTTCGCAGGGCGAGCAGGAGTTCGGCCAGCTCCTGGGATTCCTGGTTGTTCAGTCCGGCAGCGGGCTCGTCCAGAAGAAGCAGTTTCGGGTTGCCCATCATGGCCCGGGCGATTTCCAGCCTGCGCTGGTCACCGTAGGATAATTCGTCCGGCGCGAGCCCACTCTTTTCCTCCAGGCCGACCAGGGCGAGATAGTCCCTGGCCTGGTTGATGATCGATCGTTCGACGGGTCCGCCTTTTGGCCGGACAAGCGACAGGGGGGCCGGCCGATACCAGGCGTTGGAACCGATGGTCACGTTTTCCAGACAGGAGAGTTCGGGATAGAGGCTCAAATTCTGGAAGGTGCGCATCATGCCGAGTCTGCTTCGGTTCTGGGGGGGGGGATCTGGTTATGGTGTGGTCGGCAAAAAAAATGGACCCGGAGCTGGGAATAACGGTTCCTGAAATGAGATTGAACAGGGTGGTCTTGCCGGCACCGTTGGGGCCGATCAGCCCGGTGATCCGACCCTGGGGGATGGAAAAGCTCACCTCCAGAACAGCCTGGACACCGCCGAAATTCTTACTCACCTCTTCCAGGGTCAGAAGGGGGGGGATGGTCTGTTCGTCCATGCTTATCGTTCCCATATCTTGTCGTATCCCTTGCCCAGATAGGCCCGCTGGACGCCTTTGTGGTGCAGGAGTTCCCGGCCTTCTCCTTCCATGACGATCCTGCCTGTTTCCAGCACATAGGCCCGGTGGCAGATCTTGAGCGCGGCCCGGGCGTTTTGCTCCACGAGCAGGACACTCAATCCCTGATCCTGGTTGAGGGCGACAATGGCCTTGAGGATTTCCTGGGAGAGCAGGGGGGAGAGGCCCAGGGAGGGTTCGTCCAGTAAAAGGATCCTGGGATTGGACATGAGGGCGCGGCACAAGGCAACCATCTGCTGCTCGCCACCGGACAGACTGGATGCGGGTCGGGTCCAGAATTTGTTCAGGATGGGAAATTGTTCCCTGAGCCGTTCCATATCACTCTTGATTTTGGATCGGTTTTTTCTGGAATAGGCTCCCAGGGCAAGATTGTCCTGTACGCTCAGCGCACCGAACAGCTTGCGCCCTTCCGGGCATAGAACCAGCCCGGATTGAAGACGTTTTTCCGTGGGTATGCGCGAAATATTCTGGTCACTGAATTGAATGGAGCCGGATCGCTGTTCGAGCAGCCCGACCAGGGTCTTGAGCAGGGTGGTCTTTCCTGCGCCATTGGCCCCGATAACCGCGACGATTTCGCCGGGAGAGAGATGGAGGGAGACAGTCTTGAGGACATGAATCCGTCCGTAATAGGTTTGCAGGCTGCGGACGTTGAGCATGTTAGATTCGGTTTTACGTTTTAGGTTTTAGGAAGGCGGTTTTACGTTTTATGTTTTAGGTTTTAAGTTTGGAATCATTTGCTTTTTTAAATGACTCGACTTTCTGAGTTAACCATTAGTCGTTAATAGTTTGTTTTCATTGGTAATAAACCCTTTTTCGCTGACGAAATTATCCATATTTTCTTGAACTATCTCCAAGATTATGCTGAGCAGATTTGCTGGTAGATCTTTGATTTTATGGATATTTTCCACGACTATGTCGAGAATTCTTCCGAGCGCCTCAATCAACGTACAATCTGCAGCCTCTTGGCAGAAGTGGTGAAATAAAATTCCCAGCGTTCTGGGATCTTCTGTCCGACGTTTTTCTATGCAGAGAAAAATATACCTGGTCATAACAATGCTGGTATGTGCTATAAGCGCATCGAAATCTCTGCTCTGGCATCCTTTTTCCAATTCAAGATGCTGTTTGGCTGTACGAAAGAAGACTTCGATATCCCAACGCCGACCGTAAATGCGAACTATTTCATCATCCGGAAGGTTTTCATCCGTACACAGCAATGCCAGCCAATCTTTTTTGCTTCGGTTGCGGACGAAAACCAATTTGGCTTCGCCCCCCTCTTTCATCTGAACTTGTGCATTTGCGAGAATTTTTGCTCTTCCCCTGCGTTTTCGGATTTTACGGTAAATTTGGATCGCGTTGAGTTCTTGGCCCTCGAAGATGTAATGAATTTTCGGAGTTCGTTTGACCATACAGATGACATGCAAGTGCTCGCGTGCCTTGGCAATCAAGGAAGGTACTCCGAACCAGCTATCCATGAGAACATATTTGGCATTGATTCCAGCGTGTAGTGCCCTCTCAATCATGGGGGTAATCAAATCTGTAGCTTTGGTTACAGACTCCTGTCGTCGTCTGGCACCACACGTTCTCTTATCCAAATTTTTAGCAGCCTCTTGATATCGATGTTTCTTTTTTCTCGATGAAAGTAGTGCGAAATCAAGCGGTAACAGTGTCGACCCGTCAGACCAAGCCATGGTGAGCATTCTGAAGCCTCTCAGATACCTCCCTGTTGTGTGATCAAAAACTTTGGCCAAGAGTTCGACATTTTTTGACCGCGGACGTGATATCGTTGAATCATCAAAGATAAGCACAGGATCACGATCTTTATTTGTCAGTTCATCAATCATTTCATATGATTGAAAGCCTAAAGTCAAAAGGAATCTTCTCCAGCTAAAACGACTTGAACGAAGAAAATCATATATTGCATCTTTACTGATTTTACGTTCGGGATTGATGACGATATTCCTGTAGAGATTTGACTGCAAAAACTCTCTACTATAACGAAAAACTACTACCTGTACTATTT
>NZ_JBUDSQ010000146.1:0-3542 GCF_054921335.1 Desulfoplanes sp.
CCAGACTTCTGATTCAACCGATTCCCCCAATGGTTGGACAACTCAGCGAGACCTGACAGGGTAATTCGGAGCCACCAAAAGAACCGTTCAAAATGATCTTAACGAGCATCCGGCCAAATGCCAGGAAGTCTTACGCATCCCGATTTTCCAGCATTATTTTTCTAATCTGTATTTTCCCTTAAACAGCAGATAATGAGAATATAAATGAAAAATATTAAATCAATTATCATTATTATATTACTATTAATATTTACTTCAGTAATACCATCAATAGCTAAAAGTATTCAGCCTGTTAATTATCTTGAGATTTTAGAAAGTGTATATCAAGAATATAAAGATTTAGATGATGGAAATAATGCAGATTATATTCCAGAACTAGCCAAGGTTCCATCTGACTTGTTTGGAATTACCCTGGTTACAGTAGATGGCAAATCTTATGATTCCGGAGATACGCAATATAAATTTTCCATACAGTCCGTTAGTAAGGTTTTTACCTTGGCTAAGGTTTTGGATACTATGGGTTCAAAAGCTATTCTCGAAAGAATTGGAACCAAGGCTACTGGTCGCTCTTTTAATTCGATTATTGCCATTGAAGATATGGGGGGCAGTCCTTCCAATCCTTTGGTCAATGCTGGAGCGATTGCTACGACCAGCCTGATGAGTGGTAAAAGCAAAAAGGAAAAATGGCAAAATATTATCACAACTTTTCAACAGTTTGCCGGCAGTGAGCTGGGGGTCAATCAGCCTGTTTATAAATCTGAATCTGAAACAAATCAGCGGAACCAGGCGATTGCCAAACTTTTAGAATCTTACGGGAAAATATATGCCAGTCCCACAGAAACTGTAGATCTTTATACTCGCCAATGCGCCGTCAATGTTTCGGCTCATGATTTGGGTGTGATGGCTGCGACCCTGGCCAATGGTGGTGTAAATCCGATCACAGGAAATAAAGTAGTCAATTGTTCAGTAGTTCCGCATGTGCTGGCGGTTATGGCGACTGCCGGCATGTATGATGAATCCGGGCCCTGGCTTTACTCTGTAGGACTTCCTGGTAAAAGTGGAGTTGGAGGGGGAATTATCGCGGTTGCTCCCGGTAAATACGGAATAGCTGCCTTTTCTCCACGATTGAATAAGTCTGGCAATAGTATCAAAGCAATTATGGCAATCAAAGCCATAACAAAAAAATTGAAATCAAACATATTCTTGAAAAATTAACAAAAATAGAAATAATAAGGTTCATCCGGCAAAAGAGTACTTGCCTCAACTACCCTTCGATTGCTCTCCTGTATAGGATTCACAAACGAGGAAACCGCTTGGAATATCCTGATAACATGCCGGATAGAAAGACAATGTAGCCCCCCTCCCGTAGTTCAGGGAGGGGCTGGGGGAGGGTTTCAAACTGCTGGAGAAAGGCACCGATTATACGACCCGCCCCTAGCCCCGCCCTTACCAGGGTGGGGGACCTATTCAACGATTGATTGAGGTTGTTGTCTTAAATCAGGTACCGATAATTGGCGACCTGAAAGTACGCTATTTCCGGATGAACCATAAATAGGAATCCTGCTGAAATCCGCTACGGACCTGTCATCTTGGATCAAATGGTTGCTTGAAGCTAAAAAAAATATGGGCAGGGGGTAGCCGGCCCCCAACACGCCTGACAAATCGTAAATCCGAAATCCAAGGAGGCTGACATGCGAATCCTGCTGTTACTCATAACCCTCACGGCCTTGACGCTGACCGCCGGCCTCGCGTGGACCTGCACAACCACCGCCGTGGGCAAAGACGCCTCCACGGACTGCTCGGTCCTGGTCTCGCACTCCTGCGACGGCTTCAACGACCAGCACATCGTCTACATTCCGGCCATGGACCACGAGCCGGGCTCCATGCGTCCGGTATACTACTCCCCGTCCGCCTTCGGCTTCGAGCCTGAATACGGCGGATCACCCACCCACCGGGTGGTCACCGACTACTTCGGCCCGGTCTATGACACCCCGGGCATCCCGGACAGCCTGCCTCTGGGATTTATCCCGCAGGTCCCGCATACATATGCCTACATCAACGGTCGATTCGGGATCATCAATGAACGCCAGCTGCTCATTGGCGAATGCACGGACAAGGCCCGGGCCAAGCCGCGGCCCGAGCCGGGCAAACGAATCCTGTATGCCGCAGACCTCTCCCGCATCGCCCTGGAACGCTGCGCCAAGGCGCGCGAGGCGGTCAGGCTCATGGGCGATCTCATTATCCGATACGGCTACTACGGCCCCGGGGAAACCCTGATTGTGGCCGACCCTGAAGAAGCCTGGGTCATGGAAATGTGCGGGTACGATGCCAACGGCGATGACGGCGTATGGGTCGCCCAGCGCGTGCCCGACGGCGGTTTCTTCGTAGCCGCCAACCAGTTCCGCATCCGAGAAATTCGCAGCGGCGCGAAAGACATGATGCATTCCAACAACATCTTTGACGCAGCCCAGTCCGTGGGTTGGTGGAAGCCGGAAGACGGACCCCTGGACTGGACCGCAGTCTACGGGGATGGTGAATTCCACCATCCCTACTACTCGTTGCGTCGGGTCTGGCGGGCCCAGTCCATGGCCGCGCCTTCTCTGAATCTGTCGGCCTGGGTGAACGGCCCCAACACCAGGGCGTATCCGTTCGCAGTGAAACCCGACCATAAGATGTCCGTTCAGGACGTCTTCGCCATCCACCGCGACAGCTACCAGAACACGGACTTCGACCTCACCCGCGGTATGGCCGCCGGCCCCTTCGGGGATCCCACCCGTTTCGAAGGCGGCTCCGAGGCCACCATGGATCAGGAAGGTAAGGGAGCAGTGCCCGGAGCATTCGAGCGGGCCATCAATATCTACAGGTGCGCCTATGCCTATGTGAGTCAGACCCGCGCAGACCTGCCTGACGCCATCGGCGGGGTAACCTGGCTCGGCCTGGATCGGCCGGCCACAGCGGCGCTCATGCCCTTCTATGCAGGCGCCCTGACCCTGCCCGAATCCCTGCAGCAGGCCGACCCACTGGTCTGGAATCCGGAGAGTCTGTGGATGGCTTTCAACTTCGTGGCCAACTACGCGCAACTCAAGTACGACTATATGATCAAGGACATTGATGCGGCCCGCAAGAGGCTGGAGACCGAGGCCTTTGTCCGGCAAAGCAAGCTGGAGGCCCGGGCTCTCGCGCTGTGGAAGTCAGGAAAACAGCAGGCCGCCCGCCAAATGCTCACCGACGTCTGCAACCAGCACGCGGGAAAAACCCTCGAGGCATGGTGGAATCTCTCCCATGACCTGTACATCACCTATAACAACGGCTACCTGAACACGCCAAAGTCCCTGGGGCAGAAGCTCTTTTATCCAGCCTGGTGGCTCCGGGGCACAGGCTACGAAAACGGTCCCACCACATACAAGCGCAAGCCCGACGAGCATTGACCAACAGCTGTAAAGATGCGCTTGTAAAAGATGCCTTCGTCGCCAAATCCCGAAAAATTATGAGAGCTAACTATCTGTTTTTACTTAAAACTTAATAACCTAAAACCTAAAACA
>NZ_JBUDSQ010000147.1:0-3526 GCF_054921335.1 Desulfoplanes sp.
TTTTCTTGGTGCGCCCGGCAGGATTCGAACCTACGACCCTCTGATTCGTAGTCAGTTTCTTTGGGTCAAGACGAGAGGCCAGTTTGGTTAATTTCTTTTTAAATCAATAACTAACGATAGCGTAGTATAACTGTGTATAACCAGATTTTAATTCTGAGTGTCCCAAAATTGTCCCAAATCGGTTTGGTGGGACACTCAATTAACTTAATAACTTATCTATCAAAAGAATAAACTTCACGCAAGTGTTTTTTTGGAATCTTGCACTTATATCGGCGAATATTGAAATAAACTATGATCTCCAATCACCGAATTTAACGGCAACAGCAACCATTCAACGATATCAGGGGATGTGGATCTGGTAGTCATCATTGACGGCAAGCCGGGATCTATAGGAAGAATCTACAGGTGGCACCAAAGGGTCCATGATCCGAAAAAGCTACTATTCCTGCCCGGTAACATCTTTCCATCTTTGCTGATCAGGTCGATCCTTTCAGGGTTTTCCAATATCTCTTCTTGTATAAAGTTTAAAAAAATTCTATTTGACATATCATGAAAACACTAAGGGGAGAAAAAATAAACCAACTCATGCAAACCTGGCCCTCGGGAACCGTAAAAAGTTCCAGGGAGCTTGCAGCCCTTGGCATCTCCCCGTCCCTTGTTCAAAGCTACATCAAGCAAGGTTGGCTGGTCTCTCTGGGACGCGGAGTCTATGCCAAAAGCCATGACAAACCCAACTGGCTCGGGGGGCTTCATTGTTTACAGCAGCATAAAACATCCGGTTGTATTCTGGCGGGCGGAAGAACGTCCCTGGAATTGCAAGGATATACGCATTACGTCCCGACCCATGATCGAGAAATATTTCTTTTTGCCCCATCCCCAAAAAAACTCCCGGCATGGTTTGCCAACTACGAGTGGGGCCAACCAATCATATTCACCTCGACAGCACTCTTTCCAGAGGATCTTGAGCAAAGCCTTGTAATTTATGATGCCGGAACATTCACCCTGCATATATCCTCCCCAGAACGGGCAGCCCTGGAGCTTCTGTATCACGTGCCTCAAAAAGTACGTTTTCAGGAGGCAGGGCACATCGTGTCGAACCTTGCCACATTACGCCCGGTTATCCTCCAGACCTTGCTGGAACAGTGCAACAGTATCAAGGCCAAACGACTCTTTCTGTACCTTGCCAAGGCATCCGGTTTTCACTGGTTCAATCATCTGAACCTGGCCACCATCAATCTCGGTTCCGGTAAACGGGTCATTGTCAAAAACGGCATTCTGGACAAGGAGTTCGGCATCACTGTCCCCGGGGATCTTGACGGAGAACTGTTTTGAACACGTATGAAAAGCAGGTGCGCATCCTCTTAAGAGTCCTGGCCCTGATTGACTTTGACGATCCAGAAGGTAAAGGTTCGCCCTTTCTGGCGCTGAAAGGCGGGACAGCGCTCAATTTTTTTCTCTGGAATCTACCCCGCCTCTCTGTTGATATAGACTTGGCCTTTTGCCCCATTAATGATCGCCGGACGGCCTTGGCGGATATTGGGGCCAGCATGAACCGATTGGGAAAGAAGATCGAACGACTTTTTCCAGGCGCAACCGTCGTGGAGACATCGCCGAGAACAGGGGCACCCAAAGTGATCATTCATCATGAAGGCGTCACGGTAAAAATTGAACCTAATGCCACGGTTCGCGGCACAGTTTATGAGACTGAGTACGCAAGACTGCAACCGGAAATTGAAAAACGTTTCGAAATGGCCGTTGAAGTACGCCGCCTGTCCATCCACGATCTCTATGGCGGCAAGATATGCGCTGCTCTGGATCGCCAGCACCCGCGCGATCTGTTTGACGTTGCCCAGCTTTTGGATACGACAGAAATCACAAAGGAAACGCGAAAGGTGGTCATTATTTATTTGCTTGGTCACAACCGCCCCATGTCTGAATTGCTCAACCCCCGGTTTCAACCTCTTGGCGATGTCTATGAAAAGGAATTTCAGGGGATGTCACGAACGATTATCTCTGTTGAAAAACTTGAGGAAACCCGTGTCCGATTGGTTCAGGATATCAGGTCCGGCTTGAGTCATGATGACAAACGATTCCTTCTGTCCATCAAACGAGGCAATCCCGAATGGAACCTACTGGGAATTCCACACGCCAAACACTTGCCCGCAGTACGCTGGAAATTGTATCATATTGAAAAATTGCGGAAAAATCCCGCAAAACACGCCAAGGCTTTACAAAAATTGGAGGAATGTCTCTCTAACTGATATTGTGGTGTCAATACGATATTAAAAAATACAAGCACATCCGACGATCGTCCTCAAAATCCCCAAAAACAACACGAGCCCACCAACAAAGAGGCCTTGACAGTACGAACCACTGTCAAGGCCTCTTTGTTTTTGTAGATGGGTATTTGTGCGGAGAGATGAGAAAGGGCGTATCCAGTGGCCCTACCTACGCAACATAGGTTCAGCTACCAAGTGACGAGAGAATCTTGAGTTTGGCCTCGAGCTCGGCAATCCGCTTTTCATGGTTTTCAAGTTGGAGCGCCATTGCATCGTCATTTTCAGTAACCGGTTGTGGGGCTGATGAAGTGTCTTCATCAAAAAGATCATGAATGGAGATTTCAAGTGCTTCTGCGATCTGGCGCAATTTTCCAAGTGTGCAGCGCTCGATCATGTCATCTTTTCGGGCGCGCATAATCGTTACATTGTTTACTCCAGAGTCCTCTCCCAGCTGACGGATCGTCGTTTTCTTTTCGTTCATTATCCTTTCGAGATGACTTATCATTATAAATTTCTCTTTTTTTTAAAAAATAACGAAAATGTGTTGACAAGTTAATACAAAATGTATATAGTCTTTCTTAACGGAACGGGGAAAATCACATTTCAAGAGTGCGTAAGATCGCTTAAGAGACTCGAACTAATTATAAATGTTCATTTAAAAGTAGTCCAAGCTCTTGCCACTCGGCGACTTTCGATTTTCTCAGCTGACCTGATACATAGGCTAGAATGTTATGATAAAAAATAACATACCAGGATCGGTCAAAGAGGCATGGCATTGAATTTAACGGAAAGATCTGTGTCGCGCAATGAGAGAAATAACCGTTTCAAGTGAGGAAAATTGGCCTTTTTCATCAAAACCAACCGGCAAATGGAGGTTACCCGAATGAAAACATAGACCACTGTTTTGGAAACCGTACGAAAATTGTACTTGGGCTGTAATCACATTTCAATACCAACCCATTATAGAAAAGGTGAAAACATGACTAATCTTGAAAAAGTTCTTTCAGGACATTGGGATAACATCAAAGACTATAGCCACAATCTCAATGATTTCAAAAAGTTTATGCAAAAAGAGGTTGAGGGTATCGACAAGAATTCTAAAGAAATAATCGATCAAATGGAATTCGACGAATTATTCATTGCGTTGAATAATAAGAACAACATTGTTTTCAAAACAATGATTATGCCTGATTCACAAAGAAAGTATCCCTATGGATGTATGGAAGTCATGGCTGAGATGGATACAA
>NZ_JBUDSQ010000148.1:0-3510 GCF_054921335.1 Desulfoplanes sp.
GTCCCGGAGTCTGTTCCATTGAGACCGAGTAGCTCAACCCGGATGCGTTCCTGTGCGATCTGCGAAGTGAGTGCATGGGCTGAATTGGAAGAGCTTAATAGATACCCTTCGATAAAATCTCCCAGAAACATCCCACCAAAAACCCCAATAATAGCGAGCAGAAGCAATGAAACGATGACTTCTACGAGGGTGAACCCATGGGATGTTCTTGTAATTTCTGGAGCGGGTATCAAAACGTAATTCCTCAATAACCGGACAAAATAGTCGTGATTTTCTGTCCATTCGATCTCTTTGAATAGACAGTCACCTTTAAAAGTCCATCTGTGGAATTGCCTGCGGTTTCCGTATTGGATACAAATTTTATCCAAGACATTTGAGTACCGACTTCAGCTGTGTTGAATTTAGAATCATTCCGGTTTTGATATATCTGCTCAGCAGCATCTGTTCCATTTGTTTGTCTATAGGCCTGATAATCAGAAATAATAATTTCCATTACATCTTCAACATTATTTTCTTGCTTAACAACATTGATAGGCAAGCTACTTTTTGTCAGCGATGTATTAAAAAATGATGCAACAATCGCACCCATTATCGCAACAACGACAAGGGTAATAATTATTTCTATAAGAGTAAATCCACGTATTTTTTGTTTCATGGTATGAATCCAGTCTCTTGAGTAACTGTCAAACTTTTTGTCCCGATACTCACAACAAGATCGTTTCCTATTTGTGACGACGCATTATTATCAGAGCAGGGTCTGCCGAATCGGTCAAAGGAAACGATTGACCCAGAGCTCACAGACAAGCTCCCGACATTGACTTGACTTAAACTTTGACCAGGTAATTGCTTCTTGGTCCCGTCATCAGGGGCAAGGAACAACCAGTAGGCATCACTGCCGGCATCAAATTTGATTCCCCACTGCCCACCCTGCCTCAAAGAACGGGATTGGGCCAATCGTATATGTTGCGCCAATGTATTGATTTCGGCGGTATCCGAATATCCGTCCAGGGAAAATCGAGAGATGGCAATAGCTACCAAAATCGCGAGCACTACAAGTACGGCGATTATTTCAATCAGTGTAAACCCGTCGATTTTTCGATACATTTGGGTATCGCAACCTTATGAAAATTTATTAATCACATACAACCCATTCATATTCGGCCTCTTCACAGGAAAACCAATCCTGTAAGGATCACCTTACCCTGATCGGTCAATCAATTTCTATAGCAATCACTATGTAAGATCAACAGAACCGTCAAATAAAGAAGCGATTCCAAGGCATGAAACCATGAACATTCCCACTCTTTCAGCCGATCGACAACCACGATTAAAAAAGGGCGATGACACCCGCCACCGCCCTTTTTCGTGTTTTACAGATCAGCCTGATCACGTACCGCGATCTTCATCACCATCCGTCCCGGCAATATCCTCCAAAACCTCCTGAACATACTCGGATTCGCCAATATGCACGGTTTCACCGGCACCGGAACCACCCCGCTGAATGGCCTTGCGGTACAATTCAAAACCCGCCCCTGTATAATTGATGACCCAATTATCCACATTCGCCTGCAATGATCGCACCCCGGGACTACGAACAATCTCACGCAACAAGGCCTCCAACCCGACCTTGGGAAATTCACCCTTGGGATCCTTTCTGATGGAACCGGAAAGATACACCGTGGAACCGGTCGTGGAAAAATTGAGAACCGACAAATCGACAAAATGACGAACAAGTGCGGCTTTCACATACTGGTTAATCTGGTACCGAGAAATCGAAGCATTATCTCTGTTCATCATCATTCGCGTAAGCTCCATCACCCATTTCATACCCAAACCCGACCAGATTCCTTTCTTCCCTGGAAAAATCCATCCCAACCAGCACGACCTTCCGTCCGGCCTGAACATATTGATGATGGTATCCCTTCTCGCGGATCTGCTCGATGGCCTTCTGGCCGTCTCCCTCGATTTCGACCACCTTGAATTCCATGACATAAACGATGTCACCGGTATCCAGAATCAAATCGGCCCGGCCGTGACTCGAGCTTTCTTCCGGGCGGAGAGCAAAGCCGAGGGATGCCAGGCAGGCGTAGATAACCGATGCGTAATAGCCTTCATACGCATCCAGATTATTGTTCGTGTACCATTCATTGGGGATGGACGACAGCAGGGATTTGAAGAGATCTCTGACCTGCTCGAGATCTGCTTGCCTGAGCGCACGGATCAAGTTCAGGCGCAGGGAGCTCGTTTGTGACGGTACACCGGAGAGATGATTGAGAAGATGGAGGTTGAGGCTGACTCTGACCTCGTAGTTGGGAAAATCCAGGGTAAAAATCCGCTGGCCCGGTGCGAATTCTTCCACATGTTTGATGGTAAGATAGCCGGATTGAAAAAGAACAGCCTCGGGCAAGAGCGCGTCCAGCTCGCAACCGGAAAGCATACCTTGATCGATCTGGATATTGTCCAGACTCGGCAGATAGACCTTGTTCTGCTGCAGCAACTTCACAAGAAAGCTGGGAGTGGCGCTTTCAAACCAGTAGTTGCCGAATTGCTTTTTCTGAAAAAACAACAGCACGTCAAAGGGATTGTAAACCTTGTGCGCACCAAGAAAATTGTAGCCGTCGTACCACTCCTGGAGCAGTCCGCGATCAACACCTTCCAGGCGATCCGCAAAGGTCGTTTCCAGTTCATCCCTTGTATACCCGCACAGTGCCCCAAACTCGGCATCGAGGGATATGTCGGTGAGGTTGTTCAATCCGCTGAAAATGCTCACCCGGCTGAATTTGCTCACGCCCGTAATAAAGCAAAAACGAATGTGCCCGTCACTGTCCTTGATAACGGAATACAAATCCTTCAATACATCCCTGATCCGGGCTGCCTTCACCGGATTTTCAATATTGTCCAATATGGGTTTATCATACTCGTCAACGAGAATGACCACCCGCTTGCCTGTCTTCTCATGCAACTTGCGCATAAGCTCGGCAAAACGATCCGCAGATAACTCATTGGTACAGCGAACCCCATTGGCCTGTGCGTTTTCATCCAAAATGGTTTTGATACGAAGTGTAAGTTCATCTACCCCGAGAACGTGTCCTCTCCCAAAACTGATCGTAATGACAGGACGCACGTCCTCCCAATCCCAATGCTTCTCGAGGTACAATCCGGCAAACAGCTCGCGCCGGCCTTCAAAGGCACACTTGAGCGTATCCACGAAAAGACTCTTGCCGAACCGACGAGGGCGGGAGAGAAAATAATATTTCCCACCTTCGATCAGCTGATGGACGTATGAGGTCTTATCAACATAGTAATATATATCTTCAATAAATTCAGAGAATGTCGATATGCCGATGGGTAGTTTTTTCATGGCTGCTCTCTTCATATGCACAACAATTAACTTATCTCAGACAAACGCAATCCGCCCGATCCCTGAACGAGGTTCTCCTGAATTCCTATGTAAGATCAAATGGAGCGTCAAATAGAGAAATGATTCCATGGCAACGAATCAGGCACCCC
>NZ_JBUDSQ010000149.1:0-3507 GCF_054921335.1 Desulfoplanes sp.
TTCGGCGTTTTTCCGTGTCCTCGTCCAGGTGGGCGAGTTTGACCCGCAGCAGGGCGGCCTGCATCTCGTCGAGCCTCGAATTGACCCCGGTGATTCCGTTTATGTATTTCTGGTGCGACCCGTAATTGCCCAGGGCCCGGACCATGGCGGCCAGTTCCGGATCATTGGTGGTCACGGTCCCTGCATCGCCCAGAGCGCCCAGATTTTTTCCCGGATAGAAGCTGAATCCCGCGGCATGCCCGAAATTGCCGGCCCGCTGTCCATTGTGCATCGCCCCATGGGCCTGGGCCGCGTCCTCGATGACCTTGAGACCGTAATCGGCCGCGATGGCGTTTATGGCATCCATGGGGGCCAGCCGGCCGTAGAGATGGACGGGCATGATCGCCTTGACCCGATCGATGGAAAAGGTTTCCGGGGTTCCCGGGATCGTGCCTGATTCCAGAAATGCCCGAACCGCATCCGGGTCGAGATTGCAGGTTGCCGGGGCGGGCTCCACCGGAATGGGGGTGAGGCGGTTTTCCGTGATGGCCAGGATGGTGGCGATATACGTGTTCGCCGGCACAATGACCCCATCGCCTTCCTGCATAATTCCCATCTCTTTGTACGCACGCAGGATGAGGGTCAGGGCATCCAACCCGTTGCCAACGCCGATGGCATGGGAAACCCCGCAGAACGCAGCAAATTCTTCTTCAAAGGCCCGGACTTCCCGGCCCTGGATGTACCACCCCGAGTCGATGACCCGGGATGCAGCGGCGACGAGTTCGTCTCGATAGGCGTGGTTGACGGCTCCAAGGTCGAGAAAGGGGATCATCTGCATTTTGCCTGTTTGCGTTTGAGGAATGTTTCGTAGTTGCGCACGTATTCGTGTTCGTCATAGGGCAGGGAGGCCAGGACCAGACAGATGGCCCCGGAGGAAAAATTGATCAATTCCCGCCAGATCATTCTGGGAACATACAGGCCGTAATAGGCCCTCTCCAATCTGACGGTCTTTGTCCGCGCGCCGTCGTCCAGGACCACGTCAAAGGCTCCCATGACGCAGACAATGAGTTGCTGGAGCTCTCGGTGCGCATGCCCGCCCCGGTTCATGCCCCCAGGGACGTCGTACAGATAATAGGTCCTGGCAATGTCAAAGGGGATGTGGAGCTGGTTGTATATGGGGGTGAGCGATCCCCTCGTGTCATAGAACCGGTCCAGCTTGATCCGCTCGCAATCATCGATGGTCGTGCTCATAGTCCGGTCCGGTTGAGGGTCTTGAATTTTTCAAAGTCGCGCACATAATCCCCCTGGTCGTAGGGGTGGGAGGCCAGGACAAGGGCGACCGCATTGGTGGAAAAGTTCTGCATCCTGCGCCAGATCATGTTCGGGATGTACAGCCCGTAATAGGCCCGGTTCAGGCTGACCGTCTTCTGGGTCGAGCCGTCGTCCAGATATACGTCGAAGCTGCCGGACAGGGCGATGATGCATTCGTGCTGGTTTTTGTAGGCATGCCCCCCGCGTTTGCCCCCGCCCGGAACATCGTAGATCCAGTAGGCCCGGCTGATGGCAAAGGGGATGTGGTGTTCCTGCTCCACAAAGGTCAGATTGCCCCGGGGATCGGTGATCTTGGGGAAGGTGAGTACGCTGACGTCATGGATGGTGCGGGATGTATACATTTGTTATGTTAAGAAATTTCTATAATTTCATAATTTTTACAATCTTGCATCAATCGCCCCGCGGATCGCCGTAAATGTGTCTTCCTTGCTCCCCGCCGCATCGATGACCACAAATCGGTCCCGGTTCAGGGCCGCCCAGGTCAGATAGCCTTCGCGGACCCGTGAATGGAAGGCCAGGCTTTCGGCCTCGAACCGTCCTTCGGTACTGTGTTTGTTTTCCTGGAGATTGCGGGTCAGCGCGCGTTTGAGACCGATTTCCGGATCGAGATCCAGGAGCAGGGTCAGGTCGGGCCAGGTAGCGTCAACGGCCACCTCGTTGAGCTGGTGGAGGAGCTTGGGATCGAGGCCCCGTCCATATCCCTGGTAGACCACGGTGGAATCGGCGAACCGGTCGCAGAGCACGACCTCGCCCCGGTCCAGGGCCGGGCGGATCACCGAGGAGACGTGCTGGGACCTGTCGGCCAGGTAGAGGAACAATTCCGTGAGTCCGGTGATGTCGTCGTTTTTTGGGTCCAGGAGGATCTGGCGCAGGGTCGTGCCCAGGATCGATCCTCCGGGCTCCAGGGTCGGGGTGACCTCCATCCCCTTGGATTGTAGGTACGCGCGGATCATCCTGCCCTGGGTCGACTTGCCGCAGCCTTCTATACCTTCAAGGGTAATGAACATTGGTCTTCCTTTTTTTTCGGACCCCTGCGGGTCGTCTTTTCCGGTTGCGGGGTTCTTGACGGTACGTAGAGGTCCCGCTCCAGACACCGTTGGTACCCCGACCAATTGCCTGTTCCGGTCTGTTCTAGTGCCTGGTCCATGGTGTTCATCTTGGCATCCAGGTTGTCGGCCATATGCAGGACCATGGCCTCATGGGTCATGGGCAGTTTGGGTGAGCCGTAATCGTACTGACCGTGGTGGCTCAAAATGAGATGTTTAAAATGGAGTATCAACCCCTCGTCAAGCCCCGATTTGTTCAAATATGGCGTGAGAATCTCCAGCCCGAGATGGATATGTCCGAGGAGTTTGCCCGGGGCGGTGTATTCGCGGGATATCCCGTGGCTGATCTCATAGGCCTTGCCCAGGTCGTGGAAGGTGGCCGCGACAAGCAGGATGTCCCGGTCCAGCGAAGGGTAGAGATCGCTCATGGCCCGACATGCCTTGACCACTCCAAGGGTGTGTTCCAGAAGTCCACCCACATAGGCGTGATGGATGGATTTGCCCCCGGGCGCGGACAGAAGGGCTTCGCGGATGTCCTGGCTCCGGAGGATCTTGCTGTACAGTTTTTTCCACCCCGGATTGGTGACTTCCTGCTTGAGGATGGTCTCGATCTCCTCGAGGAGTTCCTGGGGGGGCGTGGATGAACTGGGCAGAAATTCTGTCCTGTCGATCCCGGCGGGGTCGAGGACCTGGAGGGTGTTGATGTTCGCCTGGAGCTGGTCTTTGAAGGTGGAGATGCGGCCCTGGACGCGCACGAATTGTTCGGGCTGCAGGCCTTCGTAGTTTTGGCTGGCAGGGAACCATATCTTTGCGCCGACGGCACCGGTTTTGTCCTGCAGGGTGAGCTGCCAGTAGGGACCGTTTTTGGCCTGGTTCATCCGTGCCGCGGCCAGGGCGAAGGTGTCGTCAAAGGCCATGCCGTCCCGGAGGTCGCTGATATAGGTTTGTTTTTCCATCATCGATATTGCCAAGGCAAAGGGGTTTGGGTATGTGCCCGGCGTATGTGCGTTTGCGCCGGAACACGGAATGTGTCCGTATACGGGTTCACGCCGGGCAAGTCCAGTTTGGAAAGATGAGGAAAGGCGGTTTGAGGTTGTATGTTTTAGGTTTTAGGAAGGAGCGGAGGCGGGAAACCGAGGTCTGATATCCG
>NZ_JBUDSQ010000150.1:0-3466 GCF_054921335.1 Desulfoplanes sp.
ATCCCGGATAGATGCCGAGGTCCGACCCCGGTAAGGTAGACACAGGATGTCGGTGTTACAGAATCGTCGCCATCAAATGTGGTTGGAGGAGTCAGACCCCATGGCCCGTTTTTTTTGATTTTATAAAGCAGAGGGGTTGGGTGGGTCAGACCCCATGGGTGCACTAAGCGGCCAAAAGGGTTTCTGGAAAAGATTTGTATCGACATTCCGCACGACTAACGAGGTCCGATCCCGATGTAGGAGAGACACAATGGGCAGGAACAGAAAGATACACGTGGACGGGAATGAAATTACGGTTGTGGACAATCATGAGCAGGACTATATTTCCATGACCGATATGGTACGTAACATCGATAACGGATTGGCTCTCATCGAGAAATGGCTTCGTAACAAAAACACTATTGAATTTCTGGGGATCTGGGAGCAGATGTACAACCCCGATTTTAATTCCCCCGAATTCGAGGGAATTAAAAATGAGGCCGGTCTGAATCGTTTTGTTCTCTCCGTTAAGCAGTGGACCGAGAAAACACATGCTATCGGCGTGATTGCCAAAGCTGGACGCTATGGCGGCACGTATGCCCACAAAGACATTGCATTTGAGTTTGCCAGCTGGATTTCACCTCAATTCAAGCTCTATCTTATTAAAGAATTTCAGCGTCTGAAAGACGAAGAATTCAAACAGCTCGGATGGGATATTCGTCGCAATCTCACAAAAATAAATTATCGCATCCATACTGATGCCATTAAAGAGCACCTGATCCCCCCGGAGCTGACTAAAAATCAGGTGAGCTTTATTTATGCATCAGAAGCAGACATATTGAACATGGCACTGTTTGGAAAAACTGCCAAAGAGTGGAGAGATGAAAACACTGAAGATAAGGGCAACATACGTGATTATGCCAATGTAGCACAACTGGTGTGCCTGGCAAATATGGAAAACATGAACGCGCATTTTATTCAACAGGGACTTGATCAATCTGAAAGGCTACGAATTTTAAATAATACAGCTATTCAGCAAATGAAGCTGTTAACAGAAGATAAAACAGTAAAGAAATTGAAGTGAAAAGCACGGTAGCCACAAAGGGATAAACTTGAAATCCTTAATAAAAGAACCCCCGAGCAATCGGAATTATCTGGACAAAATCCTTGCAAAGGGTCGTTTCGGGGAGATACGGGAAGATATTTTTATGCCACGTGAGGCCCATGTCGACGAGTCCCTCTGGCCGGCATCCGTGGAAAAAACTCATTCCGGAGCCGAGGGGGCCGCGCTGACGACCTTTCCATCATAGACACCTACATGGCCGGCCTGGTCAGATGGCTCCACTATATCGGCATCAAAACAAGCTACAGCTGTGACGGGCATGGGGAAAGACCATCCCTGGTTGAGGTTATCACGGGTGTCGGCATCGCCCTCTGGATCTTGAGAACCAGAAGCCGTTTCTTTCAAAAACGAAGAGGTATTTCCATCACCTACCAGCAGCCCCTGCGCGGCCGAAACGTATCACCTCCCCGCACGGCCAACCGGTACCACCTGCTCAAGGTTGCGGAATGGCTGTATGAGAAACGGGACGAGCTGAAGGATCTTGTGGGGAAGATGAGAAGCATCAGCGACAGGGGCAGGCCCGGGCGGTACATGAGATGATGGAAAACTGCCTTCACTTGAGAGTGGCACGTTTAGCTGAGCCAATGAAAGGGAGTATAATCAGCTTATTAAACCAAACCCCGTTCGAAATGTTGAGTTTCCATTGAGTCCCGATGATATACCGCAGACCTGTAGGGGCGATTCAAGAATCGCCCGCTTTTCTGCGCCCCGGGAGGTGCAGAAAAGCAAACGGGTTGCCGGAAATCTATGGTTTTGGACGTGATATGTCGGTACCCTCAAAAACTACGGGTTTCAAAGCAGATTTGGTTTAAGCGGATAAAAGGGCCTTTTCGGGATAATTTATGATGATATCCCGGATAGATGCAGAGGTCCGACCCCCTGTATCATCAGGTTTGGTTTAACGAGGTTCGACCCCGATATGAAACCATATGATACATATCAATCCAGATAGTCACACTGCCACGGAGGGAGTATGGAAAACGGATTTGCTGGTCGGGTGAAGATGGGTGAGGTCGCCGGAAAATATGATATTCCCTGGGCGGAGTGGATGACTATTTCCGGATTTGTTTTCCACAAGGATTACCGGATGAGCGATTTTCCCAGAACCCCGGAAGGCAAGGTCTGGTACGACATGCCTGATGACGACTATTTTTCCTGGCTGGCCGACTATCTTCCCGGGAACATCCCCGATCTGACGCCCGAGCAACAGAAATTTCGGGATGATCCCAAGGGAGACAACTACCTGTCAGGCTTCTGGATCGGAGATATGGGGGCATCCTATGACAGGGAAATCGCGAGGTATCCCATTTTCGATTTCCCGGAGGATTTCGATGAGACCTGCGATTTTTCCGCGGTCAGGGAATCGGATGCGGCCATGATCGACTATGACGGCTATCTCGAGTGGGCCTCATACGGTGACCCCGAAGATCCCGTCATGACTCGGAACGAATTCATTTTGGAATCCTACGGTATCCAGCAGATGTGGATAAAAAACCAAAAGGATTTTGCCCGCTACTGGCCGGAATTCGGCAAATTTGATTCCCTGAATGTTCTGTTCATGGTCAGCGGCTTTTCCAGCGAACCCCCCGATGCCGGATGGCGAACCCTGCTCGGTATGGCCCTGGAAAATATTCCTGACAAAAACAAACGTATTGCCGAACTGGAGCAGTTCTATCGGATCTGGCATGAGGATGTCACCAAATAAGCGATACAGGATGTCGGTGTTACAGAATCGTCGCCATCAAACGTGGTCTGAGGAGTCAGACCCCATGGGTGCACTATAAAAGAATTTCAGCGGCTCAAAGAAACGGAGCAAAAACAACTTGGCTAGGATGTCAGACGCCAACTTGCAAAAATCAACTATCGTATCCATACCGATGCCATTAAAAAAAACCTGATTCCACCAGAACTAACAAAACAACAGGTGTCATTTATATATGCTTCAGAAGCGGACATTCTAAATATGGCTTTGTTCGGAAAAACGGCAAAATACTGGAGGGATGAGCATCCCGAAGACAAAGGAAATATCAGGGACTATGCCAATGTAAGCCAACTCGTCTGCCTGGCAAATCTGGAAAACCTGAATGCGCATTTTATCCAACAGGGACTGGAGCAATCTGAAAGGCTACGAATTTTAAATAATACAGCTAGTCAACAAATGAAGCTGTTAACAGAAGATAAAACAGTAAAGTCATTGAAGTGAAAAGCACGGTAGCCACAAAGGGATAAATTTGAAATCCTTACTAAAAGAACCCCCGGGCAATGGGAATTATCTGGACAAAATCCTTGCAAAGGGTCGTTTCGGGGAGATACGGGAAAATATTTTTATGCCACGTGAGGCCCATGTCGACGAGTCCCTCTGGC
>NZ_JBUDSQ010000151.1:0-3426 GCF_054921335.1 Desulfoplanes sp.
TGAAGGGTGAGTTCTGAAGGAATGGAAGAATATTTAACGTGCCTTGATGCTCAGCTGGTTGCATACAGTTTCAAAGACATATTCGGCAACAATTTGAAATTTTTTGGTATCTGCAATGCTCGGATTACCTTCCGGGAGAAGGCCTAGTTCGCCTGGATAACGTGCATCAATGTACAGGTCATCAAGAATAATCAGCAAATCGTTATCGAATTCGAAATCAACATCAGCCAGCGCGAAGAATGACTGGAGTTTATGGTTTTCGGAACCCTGAGGTTTTTGGATTCGAGCAATCCTTTGATCGTTTTTTCAATGGTCTGCTGAGCATGAAATGCAACGATAGGGGTGAGGTGCTCCTTGTCGATAAGGTAATGAATACTGGCCAAGTCGAGTTGGGCCGATTTGAGCCATTCGGTGACGATTTCTTCGTTCATATCAGCCTAATACCTTTTTCGGTTATTTCCCTGGCGAACGAGCTGTTCAGGTTGATGAACTTGGTGTGCATCTTTTGGGTATGTGTAATGATATCGATCGGAATCGTTTTTTGAAGATCGCTGAGAGCCCGTGACACTTTCAGGCGAACCTGGGTTTTTTCTTGGAAGTTTTTTGGGATGAAATCGTCATTTGTTACCACATAAAGATCCAAGTCACTTGCTTCATTCGCGGTTCCATAGGCATAACTTCCGAAAAGAATGACCTTTTCCGGATTTATGCCCTTGAGACGTTCGATAATTTGTTGTTTCAACAGTTCAATATCTTTCATAATCGGTTCGTCTACTATAAATAACTTGAGCGCCAATGGGGAATGAGTCTGGAATTCCGGTTTGATAGTCGGTCGTGAGTCGAGAGTCAGGTGAAATGTATTGACGGAGACATTTCGTTAGCAGCTATCTGCCAAGGATTCAATGATTTTTCTCGCGCAGAGGCGCAGAGACGCGGAGAAAGGCATTTTGGGGAACGCTTTGCGTTCTGGGGGAATGGGGTGATGCGAGGTGCAGGTATCTGGATTCATTCATTATTACACTGTGTCTTTGGTCTTTTCTTTGCGCCCCGGCGTCTCAGCGCGATAGAGCTTTTTTCTTTTTTTCTCGCGCGGAGGCGCAGAGGCGCGGAGAAAGGCATTTTTTGGGAACGCTTTGCGTTCTAAGAGGACAGGGGTAGGAATTGTGCATTCGCAATGACCACTGCCTTAAACGTCCTTGCCTTTCAATTTTTTCTCTGCGTCCCTGCGCCTCTGCGCGACACCGTCTTTGTCCTTGCCCTTTACTCCTCAAGCCCATTGACGCAGCGGGTGATGCCTTTTTTCATCAAGGCTTCGCCGAAGTTGAGCAGGTAGCCGAGTTTGCAGCCCGAGAGGCGGAGGTAGGTCTGGACCTGTTTCTTGTAGGCCGGAGTGATCTTTTCCACGGATTTGAGTTCGAGGATGACCTTCTCGTTGACGACGATATCCGCCCTGAACCCCTCGGTAAAGGTCATGCCCTTGTACTCGATGGAAATGGGAACCTGACGTTTTATTGACAGCCCCCGAGAGGTCATTTCATGGGCCAGGGCGACCTCATAGACCGTCTCCAAAAGACCCGGGCCCAATTCCTTATGAACGGTGATGGCGGCATCGATGACTTCGGTGCCTATTTCGTTTTCGGTCATGGTTGGTACCTGTTTTTTCTCTGCGTCCCAGCGTCTCAGGGCGATACTGCCTTTTTCTTTTTTTCTCGCGCAGAGGCGCGGAGGCGCGGAGAAGGCATATTCTTAGAACGCGTTGCGTTCCAAGGTGGAAGGGGGGGGAAGTATTGGTAATGACCACTGGCTTAAACGCCCTTTTCTTTCAATCTTTTCTCTGCGTCCCGGCGTCTCTGCGCGAGAACCGTCTTTGTCCGTGTCCGTCACTCATGAAGCCTATCGGCAATGAAGGAGATGCCTTTATGCATCACTTCGGTCGTTATCTTCGTGAACCTACGTTTAAGCTCGAGTAGGGTATTTCTACCAATAACCTGCAGGTATTTGGATAATATCGTCAGTCAGGTACTCGGCCTTGTCTGCAGTGTTTATCACGATTCCCAGCGGCGCTTTGGTGTCGGTCATGAAGTTTTTGAGTCCGGCAAGTTTGCGGTGATCAATCTTGTGACCCAGTTTGATCTCTATGGGAAGTAGACCGAAATGTCCCTCAATCACCAAGTCTACCTCTGATTTGTCCTTTGTTCGATAAAAGTAATGGTCAAGGCCCGAGGTCAGGGTTGATTGAAATCCCCGAATGACCTCTTCTATCATAAACGATTCAAAAGAGGGGCCAGCTGCGGGATGGACCAGCAGCTTATCTGTTTCCGTCAGTTTAAGCAGGTGGTGCAGGATGCCGGAGTCCCGAAAAAAGCCTTTGGGCATCTTCTGGATTTTTTTCAAACTGTTTTTTTCGAAACTTCGGAGGTTTCTCCAGACAAAGGTATTGTGCAGGATTTCCAGGTAGTGTTTGACTGTGGGGGAACTGATCTCAACGGCCCTGGAAAGCTCTGATTGATTCAGAATGTGGCCGGAATGAAAGGACAATGCCTGGATGAAGAGTTTAAAGGCGTGTCGATTCAGTCCGGGAAAAAGCTGGCTTATATCCCGATCCATGTATTGGGCGAAATAATTGTCCATCCACAGCCCATGAAATTCGGGAAAAGGGTGTTGCTTGATTCGGGGTTCCGGATAGCCGCCCCAAAGCCACTGCTCATGGATTTGATCGATGGTCAGGCTTGGTGGGTGCTCGAGCACCGACTCCAGATCCTTTTTTCCCGTGAGTGCTGCATATAGCCCGGACAGCGGGCGATCATACAATTCACCGGCCTTGAAAGGCCATAATTCCACACATGCCATGCGACCGGCCAGACTTTCAGCCAACCCCTTGACTATGTCGGGTGAACTCGAACCTGTCAGCAGATAGCGGCCCGATGCCGAGCGGTCAGCGTCGATTGCTGACCGTAAAATGCCGAACAGTTTCGGATACTGCTGGGCCTCGTCGATGATGGTCTTTTCCGGTCTGCGTCTGAAAAATCCCTGTGGATCGCTGGTGATGAGCTGGTAATCATCCGGTCGTTCCAGATCATAATAGTTCCAGTCCGGACGAAGATTTTTGACCAGTGTTGATTTGCCGCACTGTCTGGGGCCTAGAACAGCCACAAGCGGAAACATCCCCAGCAGGGAGTTGATCTTAGGGGCTAAAAATCTTTTTTTGTCCATAATATTTAAACACTATGTTTAAAAAATACGGGTGTCAACGGGGAGGTGTGGTCTAATGAGGCTGCTTTTGCGGGAGAATGTTTTTTTCTCGCGCAGGGGCGCGGAGAAAGGCATTTTGGGGGACGCTCTGCGTTCTGAGAAGCATGGGTAGGGGGCAAGGATTGGCTCATGCACATAGGCCTGGAGGCTGGATGTCCTTGTCTTTCAATCTTT
>NZ_JBUDSQ010000152.1:0-3353 GCF_054921335.1 Desulfoplanes sp.
CTCCGGCAACTCCCAACCGGACGATCAGGCATCTCGGAAGCTGGTTGGTGATCAGAAATCCCTGCTTCAGGAGATCACCCCGCCCCATTATGGTCGGCCCGGCATTCCCCGGCCACAGACATCCCTGGTTGAAAGCAGTCTCTTTACCGGGTCTCCCAGGGAATCCCAGCTGGTGCATGAATTGTTGCAGGAGATGCGTTCGGCTGATGAAGTGCAGGTTCTGGTATCGTTCATCAAATGGTCGGGATTGCGGTTGCTGATGTCCGGGTTCGAAGATCTTCGGGAACGGGACGTTCCTGTCCGTGTCATTACTACATCATATATGGGTGCTTCCGATGCTCCGGCGATCGAGTGGCTTTCCGCAATGCCCAACGTGCAGATCCGGATTTCCTACGATACCAGGCGGACTCGGCTGCATGCCAAGGCCTATCATTTCAAGAGGCTGTCGGGTTTTTCCACGGCGTACATCGGTTCGGCAAACATGTCCCATGCGGCCATGACCAGCGGGCTGGAATGGAATCTCAAGGTTACCAATGCGGATATGGATCATATCCTCGAAAAATTTACCGCAGAATTCGAGACCTATTGGAACAGCAGGGAATTTGTCCCGTACGATCCCGACCATCCGGAGATTCTGCGCAAGGCCATCAAACAGGCCCAGTCATCCGGGTCGACACCAACCTTTTTTTTCGATCTTCGGCCCCATCCCTTTCAGGAACGAATCCTCGACGCCCTGGAGCATGAACGTTCTCACCGCCACTGCTTCCGAAATCTTGTCATTGCGGCTACCGGAACCGGAAAAACCGTGGTCTCGGCCTTTGATTACCAGCGCTTCCATACACGCAAAAAAGGTCAGGCCAGACTTTTGTTTGTCGCCCACCGTCAGGAAATTCTCCAACAGGCCCAAAGCACTTTCCGAAACGTTTTACGGGATCACTCCTTTGGCGATCTTCTGGCAGGTCCATTTCAGGCCGAACGGCTGGAGCATCTCTTCTGCTCAGTGCGGATGCTGTTCACCAGACGCTTATGGGAGCAGGTAGGGCCTGATTTCTATGATTATATCGTCATCGACGAGGCCCACCATGGCACAGCTGCCAGTTACCGACCGATCTTCGAACATTTCAGCCCCGAAATCCTTCTCGGACTGACAGCGACACCAGAAAGGATGGATGGCGGCAATGTGGCCGCAGATTTTGACAACCGTTTTGCCGCAGAAATCCGGCTTCCCGAGGCGCTGGAAGAAAAGCTGCTCTGTCCGTTTCATTATTTCGGGGTGGCCGATCCCATCGACATCAGCGGAGATCGATTCTGGAAAAACGGCAAGTACGATGAAAAAGAACTCGAGGCTGTTTATACTGGTGAGCATATCCTTGCCAGACAGCGGCTCGACGTCATCAATTCGACGCTGTGCCGGTATGAGCCAAACCTCGACAGGATCAAGGGAATCGGTTTCTGTGTCTCCATCAAACACGCCAGATTCATGGCCGACATGTTCTGCAAACAGGGAATTCCTTCGGTAGCATTCGTCTCCGGGATGGATGCGCCGACATGCTCGACCATGCTGGACAATTTGCGATCAGGGGAGTTCACCTTTCTGTTTACGGTGGACAAGCTGAGCGAAGGTGTGGACGTGCCGGAAATCAACACGGTCCTGTTCCTGCGACCCACAGGAAGTCTCACCGTCTTTCTCCAGCAGCTGGGCCGGGGGCTCAGACATGCTCCGGAAAAGGACTGCCTCACGGTGCTCGACTTCGTGGGCCAGGCTCACAAACGCTATCGCATGGACATCAAACTGAAGTCCCTGCTCCCCAGACACCGCAATGCCATCGATCGGGAGGTGGAGAACGATTTTCCCCATCTTCCGGCAGGATGCTCCATCCAGTTTGATCGTCTTTCACGAAAGTATGTCCTTGAAAATATTCGATCCAACCTGAAAAATCTGGCAGTCCAGGTACCCGAGCGGTTGGAGACTTTTACCGCTGACACGGGCCAGGAACTCACCTTTGGTAATTTCATCCGCTACCATGACTATGAGCCGGAACGGTTGCTGGTGGCTGAAACATGGTCAGGCTGGAAAGCCAGGGCCCGGCTGGCACCGGTGCCGTCCGATCCGGATCTGGGGGTGCTCAAGAAAACCCTGGTCCGCATGGCCTCGGTTTCCGGGCCGCGTGAAATCCGGCTGATGCGTGACTGTATCGGCCGCGTTGCCAATGGCGATGTGGTTTCGGCCGCGCAGGTGGAAGGGAGTGCCGTGAGCCGGCTGTATCATCGCTTGTGGCCTGATACGGGCAGTCGCTACGGATTCACTGCCTTTGAGGATGCCCTGCAGAGACTGTCGGAAAATTCAAGTATTCTCGGGGATATGGACGAGATACTGGAATGGGCAGAAAGCACGTCCCCGGTCAGCGGCATCATGCCGGAACTGCCTTTCTCGTGTCCTCTGGAACTCCATGCCCTCTACAGCATCAAGGACATCCAGGCCGCATTGGGCAAAGCCGATTTGACAACGGCAGGCCAGCGGGGTGTCGGGGTCCTGCACATCAAGGAACTGAAGGCATACGCCCTGCTGATCACCTTTCAGAAAACCGAAAAGGAGTTTTCACCAAGCACCATGTATGCGGATTATCCTGTGAGCCGAGAGCTCATGCACTGGGAATCCCAATCCAACACGACCCAGGAATCACCAACCGGGCAGAACCTCATCGATCATAAGGAACGCGGCTATACGATACTCATCTTTGCCAGGTCCATGAAGAAACGAAACGGATGCACCGTGCCCTTCACCTATCTCGGCCCGGCAGAACGGGTGAGTTTTGAAAGTGAAAAGCCCATCAGGATGGTCTGGCGTTTGGGGTATGCAATGCCTGTGGAGATGTTCGAGGAGAACCGGCGGGGTGGGTGATGTTTTGGGGGATACCTGTGATTCACGACAAAAAACTTGAGAACGGAAAAAACAATGATCATCAAAGAAAAAGAATCGATTGAACCGTGTATTGCGAAGCTGTCTTCGCTTTTGGATTGTCCTGGTGTTCCCGCTGCGACGAAAAAGAAGATCAAGTATGAAATCGCCAGGATGACCCGAGGATTCAAGGGAGAGAAGGAATGTGCGTTTTTTCTAAACGGATTTGTCAAGAATCACCCGAATCGAGTAATCATCCATGACTTGCGTATTGAGGATAATGGCGATGTTGCCCAGAATCCTCTCATCCCCCCCTCCTGCTCATGAAAAAACACCCCCCCATCGTTTACAACAAACTTGTCCGCGACCGTATCCCCGAAATCATCGGGGCGGCAGGCAAGGAATGCTTCACTCACACTGCCGATCCCGATGAACTTCGCAAGGCCATCGGGAA
>NZ_JBUDSQ010000153.1:0-3325 GCF_054921335.1 Desulfoplanes sp.
ACAGGGGAGCGGCCAGATTGAGGACGGTGATCATGAAGGTGGCGAGGAGGATTTCGCCACAGGGGATGGGTCTGGAGATAAGGATAGAAAGAATTTTTTTCATGATGGGTAACGGGGGCTGGCTAGACCCCCTATTTCAGATATGCTGCAGGAGAGCGCTAAGGCGATAGGATTTCACGTGGCGTCGTCAACATTGGCAAATCCTATCGGTACTGGTGCTTATACTTGGAGAAGTTCAATGTCGCTGTTGTCAATCACTGTGGCAGCATCAAATTCTGCGATGAGAATTTTGGCACTTTCGACGTCATCTCCAGATGTGCCATTCGGGTCAAAATAGAGCTTGCTCGTACCGGAATCCGGATCAAGGACGTAGACGAAATAATCGTCATCGCAAGATCCACCGGTTGGAAGTTGGTATGCATGGACGCCCGATGCAATATAGTTCCTGGCATCAGTATCGGTCGTTATTTCATGGAAATAGCTGATTGGGACTGTTCCTTGGATAGAGCTTAGAGGGGGGGATGGGAAACAAGGATAGGCATCAAACTGGAGCGTGTCCTCATTCTGGTTAAAATCGTGTATGATATCACCGAATTGATCGCTCGATGTATAGATAAAGCGATCGCTACCCCCACCCCCTGAAAGGTGATCCTGTCCCTGATCTCCGGAGAGGATGTCATTGCCTAGACCACCTCGGAGGATATCGTTGCCCGCACCGCCAGAAAGGATGTCTCCGCCATCGCCCCCGAAAAGGATGTCCTTGCCATCATTCCCCGCGAGATAGTCATCGACATCCCCTCCTTGAAGCCTGTTTGCCTTGGCGTCACCCACAAGGTCGTTGGCATGAGTTATAGAACCTGTGATATTCTCGATTCCGGAAAGATTGTCTGTAAAGGAATGGGATCCATAGGTGTTGTCCACGGAAAAAACAGAGTCCGTTATTGTCGCATCGATTGGGTTTTCAGCGTGCGTATAATCGATGAGATCTGTCCCGCTCCCGCCTGAAATGGTGTCGTCGCCCGGGCCTCCGATCATGGTGTCGTTGCCGGTATCGCCATTTATAGTGTCGTTCCCTGCCTTGGCCATGATGGTGTCGTCGCCAGCACCCGCGTCAATGGTTTCTCCATTGTCGGTGCCGACTAAATATAGCGAATTATCGGGATTGAAGGAAAGAGTGGTTGTTGTTTCTCCCTGCACGTCAATAAAAACCTTGGCTGAGCTGGAAAACCCATTGTTTTCCTCAATTTTGAACGAAAATTGATCTGCACCAATAAATCCCGGAGCGGGAGCATAGGTGAATGTGCCGTCGGAGTTGATGACGGTGTTTCCGTTAGATGACGGTTCCGTTATGCTCGGTATTGTGTATTTGTCTGTGCTGATAATCTTAAGCAGTCCCTTGAGTTCAAAATTCTGTCCTATCGTGAAAGATTGTTCTATAGTTGTCAGAGGGTTGTGAGGCACAATGATGATATCGGAATGGGTAAGGGGATCGCTGTTTTCAAGTCTCAGGAACAAGGTTTCGCCATCAGGTAATCCGCCATTCTCGTCGTAGAACAGTTTGGGATTACCAGAGGATGGCTGGGTATATACAAAACAGGCGCTGCTGCTTTCAGGAGAAGAAAACTCACCGTTGGTGTCGTTGCACTCATAGTAATCTGAAGCACTAGATTCAAGCATGACAAAATTTTCTGAGGGAAGTACGCCCGGAACATTTTCAAGGATAGTGTTGCTGAAAATTGATCCGTCAAAACAGAATCTGTCGGAAGAAGTAGTAAAGTTTTTGATGGTGTCTCCGGCTTCATTCAGGGCACCATACAGAAAACGATCCCTGCCCTGATCTGTTGAGCTTCCTTCCTCTTCTCCGGAAAGGGTATCGGCACCCCCACCCCCGTAGATAGTGTCATCTCCGGTTCCACCGTATATAGTATCCTCTCCCATGCCGCCGTGGAGGATATCGTTACCTCCCTTTCCCTTCAGGGTGTTTGCCCCCCCGGATTCGATGAAAACGTTTGGCTGGGCATTTCCTGAGAGAACGTCGTCATAACTATCCCCTCCCTTGATATTTTCTATTTCTTTGATTCTATCCATATAGTTGGTGGATGCATAATAAGTGGACACCTTGGAATATCCGTCACCGTCCATACTGGAAAGATCAAGGGTAACACTACCATCGGTCTGACTGTAATCGACCATGTCTATGCCGATTCCGCCTTCATATCTATCGTTTCCGGCACGATCGATAAACACATCGTTCCCATCATCTCCAAAGAAAGAGTCGTTTTGCCCCATACCATCGAGGATATCATCTCCTCCGGAACCGTGGATTTCATCGACGTCGCTTGTTCCCTTGATATAGTGTCCATCATTGGTATCGGTATAAGGGGTTGAACTGATCGCGATCTCGGATTGCACGGAAAAGGTAATTTTCGATACCGATGTAGTTTGGTTTACGAGATCTATCGATCTATACTCGTAATCATAATTACCGGGGTTAATCGAGTTATCACCGGCATTGAATATGAAGCTTCCGTCAATTTGGGGAGAGAATATGGTCGGTATCTGGTAATAAAATAGATCGTAAAATATGTCTGGATTTGAATTGTCATACGGGATCATTCCAAAGGCAATTTGGCCATCAGCTGCAACAAACGTCTCTTCTGTCGTGATGCCGAACTTCTGCTCTGGACTGGTATCCACGCCTCCATTCGATATACCTCCATCGTCTTTGAGAGTTGCTGTAATCTCGACGGTTCCCTTGAATGCATTGTTCAGTCCATACGTAAGGTCGCCGCTGGAAACATCAATTGTGGGGAGTGTATCAAATGCGGAGTCGTTGTTAGTTGTAATAATGAAATCAAGAGGTTGCCCTGCTTCATTGGCAGGGCCTGGAGAAAGGTTGGATGCGAAGCTGGAAACTGTTTGCGTACCGGCCCCTACGGGGACATTCAACCCGGAAGTGGAAATGTCAAAGGTGGGCGGATCGTTGACAGGATCGATGTTCAGGTTGATTGAAAAGGATTGAGGGGACGTTGTTCCATCACTCACCTTGCCGGTAAATTGGTCGGTTCCGAAATAATCCGCATCAGGGGTATACGTGAACGTTCCGCCAGGGAAAAATGTCACGCCTCCGTGACTCGGGCCGCTGACATGCGTAAACAATAGGGCATCTTCGTCGGCATCCGAGGCCAGCGTGTCGGTAATAGTCGTGTCTTCGTTGGTTGAAAAAGAGGTTTCAGCGATTGTGGGTTCATTGTTGCTGGGGGGAGAAGGTGGCGGATCATTGGTTCCGCCTCCGGAACCTTCCCCATCCCCGGGTTGCTCATCT
>NZ_JBUDSQ010000154.1:0-3252 GCF_054921335.1 Desulfoplanes sp.
AGGACAGGATAAAAGTTGAAAATCATGCCTTGTTCACCTGATGCGACGAATTCCATGTGCATCTACCAAGAAAAACGCCCCGGGGATACCGTATCCGCGGGGCGTTGGCTGTGGTGAACCGTTGTCAGCTTCACTCGTTTTTGAGCACCTGCATGCAGTACCCGTACATGCCGGGATAGCGGCGGTACAAGTCGATCTCCAGGCGGGTGCTGTCGATGATGGCTCGCCCATCCGGGTCATCGCCATATGCAGATTCCACATCGTTCATGCGCTGTTCCACATCATCATAAAAATCCTTCCAGCACGCATCGTCGATGATAAAATGGCCGAGAGAAACGTACCCCAGTTTTTCGGCGGCCTCTCCATTGTCCTTTGCCGTGCGCATGGTCGGGTAGGCCTCTTTCCAGAATTCCTTGACCTCGTCAGGGGCGCTTTTGGTCAGCCAGACAGCGTCGCTGATAACCATGCAGCCACCGGGCTTGAGGAATTGCTTCCAATAGGCAAGCGCCTTATCCACACCCATGATATAGGCCGCACCCTCGCACCAGATCAGATCAAAACCCGCGGGTTCAAAATCGAGATCCCCCATGTCCCTGGCGAGAGCTGTCACACGATCGGATACGCCCAGATCCTCGGCCCGCTGCATGAGCGTGTCGAGAAACGGTTGATAAACATCCGTCGCAACAATGGTCCCATCCATTATCCGGGCCAAATCCATGGTGGCTCCGCCCGTACCGCATCCCAATTCCAGTATGACGGGCTTGTCCGGCAACCCGGTACACATCTCATATGCCCGACTGGCCATGGCCAAACTGCCCGGCCCTTCCCGCTTCAATCCTTCGTAGAGCTTGAAAAAGACGTCCATGAATCTTCCGGTCTCCTTGTTGATGGTGAATATCACGTGGGGTGCTGCAGCCAGGGCCCGGATGGCGGATATGTCCGTCTCCGGGATACGCAAATGGCGCAGGAACCGGTCGTGTTTCTCTGGAGCACTCCGTTCAAACCGTATGTGCCAGTTGCGCATGTCCCCTTCGCTGAATCCGGCGGTCTTGAGCAGAGCCACCCATGTCTTCTTGTCCATGGGCTCATTGTCGGCAGGCAAATTCTCGTGACCGAGCAGGCCGGCCACCATCACCTGTTGCTCCCTGAGCCCGTTCATTTCTTCGTTGAGCTCGGTCAACCGGTCTTCCAGGACACGTGTTACATGGGACCCGCTCCCTTCTTCGAGGATGCGCCCTATATCCTTGAGCGGCAGCCCGGCCTTGCGGAGCTCACAGATCCTGGCAAGCCGGGCGTCATCCCCGTCGTTGTACTGCCGGTATTCGCCCTTGGTGTACTCGCTGGGGCAGAACAATCCGATACGCTCGTAGTAAAGCAGGGTGGAGCGGGACAGTCCGTGTTTTCTGGCTAACCTTCCAATTGTGGCCATAATTTTTCGCGCTGTTTTTTGAGTCTTCCGGGCTCGCTCTTGAACATGATGACCCCATGTATGAACTATGAACCTATAGACAGGTCAACCGGTTGGCAGAATCCGGGCATTCCTCCGACCGGGATATGCGTTCGGGAACAATTACCAATCGGGATATCAGACCGGCCGGTAGGGTCCGACCATCAGACCATCCAAACGAAAAGTGACAACTTTTTTTCAGGACCCGACAGCATTGGCAGAAGGCATAGCCGTTGCGTCCGACACCGCCCGACAACTAGCATTTGCCCAGCTGCCGACCATACCGAAGGATGAGTTTACCCATGGAATGGGCTCCGTGGTAAAAGGCAAAAAACTGAACAAGCTTTTGGAGATGAAACCTTCTGGTGGCCCCGCCTTCTCGGAGTTCCAGAAGCCTGCCCTCGGCCCGCCTGAGGGCTTGGGAGAGCTCGTCTATGCGGGGAATCTCTCCTGCTCCGATGGTCGACATGGTGGTCAGGGTGGCGGACACCAGCTCGCGGAGCTCCTGTTCCATGATAATTTCGTATCCCTTACCATCAACGCTGTTCAGGGCATGGAGCATGGTCTGCAGATAGGTCGAAGAGGCCTCAAGGGTACGAACCTTGAGGCTCAGAAGATCCACATCTTCATTATATACCCAGCGCTCATGACGGACTATCTTCCCGTAAAGCGCACGATCCTCGCGAACATCCGCAACCAGACGGTCAAGCAGGTGCGGATCGAGTTCTGCCTGCAGGGAAAGGAAGGCCTCCATGAGTGTCTGGTACGCCGCAGCGCATGCATTGAATCGTTCACGGAGCCTTCCCCGGAGGGCATTTCCCGCACGCATGGGCCAGAGCACAATACTGATCACAAAGGCGCATAGAACTCCCACCCCGATCTCCACCACCCGGAGCATCCCGAAGACGAGACGGTTCTCCTCGCCCACGCTGGCCAGGATGACGATGCACACCGTGATGGCCGCCATACGGTACCTGATGTTGTACCTGGTCATGTACGCGCAAAAGCCCACGGCGCAGAACAGGGCCACCATGGTCATCACCCGATTTTCCGGAAAAATCACAATGGCCGCGATCCCGATGAAAGCCCCCACCGCTGTCCCGGAAAACCGGTACAGACACATGCGGATGGAGTCGGCCACATTGGTCTGCATGACGATCACCGCAGAAAGTCCGGCCCAATACCCGTATTCCAGGTGACACAAGGAGGCGACCACACAGGCCAGCACAGCGGCCACACCGGTCTTCACTCCATGACGGATCATGGCCGTATGGGAATCAAAATCCACGTTACCCGCTCCATATCTTATTTGTTTATCGCTGTTTTTTATACATGGTATCTTTTTTTTAAAACCGATTTTCTTGAGCCACCGTGAAGGATGCGACTGCAAGAGATGCCCTCCTCGCCAAATCCTGAAAAATCATGAGAGCTAACTATCTGGTTTTGCTTAAAACTTAATCATTTAAAACCGCCTGCAAAAAATACTTTTTGCAGGCACATCTAAAGTGGACAGTACTCCTTTTACATATCAGAATAAAAATATGACCACACGCAAAAAAAAATCGAAAAAGAAACTTGTCCGGGACAATCGCCTGAATAATGCAAAAAGATGGCTCCATAAACATCCGCAAAAAAATTTGCTGGCTGCTTATACGAAACGGTATGGAGTCGATCCCGATATTGCCCGCGACGAGTTGATGCAACTTGGTTTCTACGATGAATTGTGTATTCAGTCTTATGATAAAGAAGGAATCGACTGGGAATACCGGGTGGAACCTCTCTCAGGAGAAATGTTCGTTGTCCCC
>NZ_JBUDSQ010000155.1:0-3220 GCF_054921335.1 Desulfoplanes sp.
TTTTCTTCTTCATCCTTTCATCCCGGCGACGGGCCACATGCCACATATAGGCCGGCTCGTTCTCTCTGACGTTCCGACCATCTACGGATCTACCATATAATCTCCTCCCGCTATTTCTGGGGCGACAGACAGATTCACCCGCTTAAATAGACCACGGGTCTACGACATAGCCGTATTCAACTGGGTGAAAATCCCGGATCGTGCAGAATGGTTTCTCCCTGGTCAATCTACTGGCCTATGTGGATCTCAATCCCGTGCGTGCAGGTATTGTAAAACGCCCTGAGGCCTACAGGTGGTGCTCCCTGGGCTACCATGTTCAGACCGCAAACAAGGACGATCTCTTGTCCATAGATTTCGGCATGAAGGAGTGGAACGAGTTCGATCCATCTGAAATCGTTCGCACATACAGACAATTTGTCTACGAGACCGGAGTTGTGAATACGGGCAAGGGCAAACCCATGGACTCCAAGATCGTGAAGAAGGAGCGGAAGAAGAATTTCGAGCTGAAACGGTTCGAACTTTTCTGCTATCGGACCAGATACTTCAGCGATGCGGGGATATTGGGATCAAAGGAGTTTGTGCAGGAGGTATTTGATCAGGTGAAACATCTGCTTACATCCAGGGATGAGCGGAAATTCACCTCGCTGGGTGGTGCGGAGGGGGTGTATTCCATGAAGAGATTACGGGTGTGAGGGAACGAAGGCATAGAGGGTTCTGAGGGGTTTGCCCTTGTTAACGTACAAGGTTCTCCCATGCGGTTGTGTTTCGATCCATTCGCCCCTTTTGAATGCGGGAACCCGAATTCAGGACCTAAGGCGGGTAGCATTTTCTTTTAAACCACCATGAGCGACAAGCGCACCGTAGGACGGAGATTCATAACGGGGAATCCGACAAAGTTCATCGGCCAAACCGCTCTTGAGCAGTTTGCGCGTCAAAACCTGCTTGCAGATTGACAATTACCGCTTCATACCAACAGAGTACAACAGGACAGGTTGATAGGCGTTGTCATTCAACAATAATTTGAACATCTCTTGCCAATCCAGAGAGGTTAACCTATACGATCGGCCAAAGGGTGTAGGATCTCACCATTCATCACCGTTAACCAGACTGACCAAAACAAAAGACGGCTCTTCGTTGGGTTGTGGGGGATATGCGGGCCTTGGAGCGTAACTTCTATGAACAAAAAAGATCAGATAGTGTATTGGCTAAAAAGTTCAGATAGAGATTTTCAGGCTATGATTCATTTATTTGAAAAAGGTGACTATACATGGTCTCTTTTCATCGGTCATCTGGTTCTCGAAAAATTATTGAAAGCCTGTTATGTCCAGCATATCGATACTACCCCTCCATTTATTCATGATCTCATACGATTGGCAGAAAAAACAAAAATACCTTTGGATGAAAATAAAAAAGATCTTTTGGACGCAATCTCGACTTTCAACATTCAGGCACGATATGACGATTACAAGATGGAATTCTATAAAAAATGTTCCAAAGATTTCACGGTAAAATGGATAGAAAGCATCAAGGAGTTGAGATCATGGCTACACGAAAACTTCCTGAAACAGCGATAAGATACGTTAATTTTTTACGGCAGGGAAAACCGGGCGTCATCGGAGCATATCTTTTTGGTTCATACGCCAAAGGGACTGAGGGCTTGGACAGTGATATAGATGTAGCCATTATTTTTGATGATTTTACTGATGCTTTCGATATGAGGGTTGACCTGATGAAACTCAGAAGAAAATTCGATACAAAAATCGAACCTCACCCTTTCAGAAAGGCTGACTTCAATGCTGCAAATCCTATTGCCCATGAAATACTTAAAACCGGGCTGGAGATAATGTAGGTTTGAGGGGAAAAGCGATTTTGGCAGCAAGAGAACTAAGGGGCAGGCTATTTGCTTTTGGTCGGCGAGGTGAAGCTCAACCCGAAAGGCCACAAAGAATCACCCAGACAGGACGTCCGATAAGCATCAAAAAAAGCGACACCTTCCCTGACACAGGGGGGGGGCCACTTCAGAGATTGCGGGTGTGAGGCGGTTTTACGTTTTAGGCTTTAGGGAACAGCGAACGATCAGAAACGAGAAACGGAAAACGCCTTTTCACCGCGAAGGGGGTGCAGTAGGAGCTAAGGAACGGGCTCAATGCCGTTCTCCTAGGAGCAGATGGTGTCATTTTACGAACAGGATTCGTACATGCTTAAAGAAGACACTGTAGAACTGTAAAAAACATTCGACGTACGAATAGTTAAGCAGAAGTACTCTTCTTCAGGTCGGAAAAGTTGTCGATATGTATTGATCCATCAGGAAACGTAGCAACAATCTCGAGTTTGCCTCCCAATGCCTCTATATGATTGCGAAGGGAAGAAATATACATGTCCGTTCTCTTTTCGAGTTTGGCGACTGCAGGTTGCTGCACATGGAGAAGGTTGGACAGTTCTTTTTGTGACAGGCCACGAACTTTACGAAGTTCGCCGAGCCGCATCTTGACAAGTTCGGCTTTTGTTCCGGCCTCAACTCGTTCTTGAGCTTCCGGTGACATCTTTTCACGGAGTTTTGAAAATTTCTTAGCCATTATTACGATCCTCCTCTGCCAATTCGGTTAAATGTTCATCGTAAAGCCGATCTGCCACAGGAATATGTACTTCATACCAGCGCTTGTCGCCAGTCTTATCACCGCCGATCAGCAAAATAGCAGTCCTTCGCGGATCAAAGGCATAGAGGGTTCTGAGGGGTTTGCCCTTGTTAACGGTACGAAGTTCTCGCATGTGGTTGTGTTGTGATCCATTGACACCACTTGAATGCGGGAACCCCAATTCAGGACCTTTCAGGACCTTTGGCCTCCAGAAGCCCCACCGAGACAGCCACAGCTTCCTGTTCTGATTCAGAGAGAGAATTCCACCATTGCTCAAATTCGCCTGTGTATTCTACGTCCCAACTCATTTCAGTTAACTACGTCACAACAGATATTCCGTCAAGGGAATAAAAACTGATAAAGAACAAAGGGAGAGTAAAGTGGATCCGGACGAGAACTATGGGACAACTATGGGACGGGACAACTGGACTTCTCAAAAAATATAATCTGCTGAAATTATAAACTAAACTAGCTGGAGAGATGAAATGTAGCGCCTGAAAAATAAAGAACTAAGGGGCAGGCCAACTGCACTTGATCTGACCAATCTACTGTTTGTACCTGCTCACATCGATCTCCAGTTTTTT
>NZ_JBUDSQ010000156.1:0-3200 GCF_054921335.1 Desulfoplanes sp.
TCGATGGATTTGTCGCGTTCGCGTTTGTGGGTCATGTTGGCCACGGACATGTCGATGCGGCCCTGCTGCAAGAAGGAGATCCTGGTCTTGTCGGTCACCTTGACCCTGTCGAGCTTGCAGCCGAGACGTTTGGCGATTTCCTTGGCCATATCCACGTCGAAACCGACCCAATTATTGTCCGCGTCATAGTAGGCGCCCGGAATGGAATTGGTCATGATTCCGGCACGGATCGTCTTGGTCTTCATGACCCTGTCATACGTGGCACCGGCAAATGCCATCGTGGCACACAAACTCATGACGGCAACGAGGGTGAGGATTCTCAAACTACGCATCGTGCATCTCCTTGGTTGAGAGTGGAACGGGTTTGGTATGTGTCCCGAAAAAACCGGGCTGGACGCGGGGGAATGGTGTTAGGTTTTAGGTATTAGGTGTTAGGTTGTAGTATCTTACTCGTGAAAGTCTGCCAAAAAAACAAGAAAACTCTCTAACCATTCGAACCTAAAACTTAAAACCTAAAACTTAAAACCTAAAACGTAAAACTGCGGCTTGGCCGCATGAGGTTTTTATCGCTCTCAAATTCCCCAACTCTTTCAAATTTCTTAACTCGCTTAAATTTCTTAATTTTTTTGAGAATCAGTGGCTGATGATCTTTTTGAGAAAATCCTTGGTGCGGTCACTTTGGGGGTTGGCAAAGAATTGGCCCGGGGTGTTCTGTTCGATGATGCATCCATCGTCCATGAACACGACCTGGTCGGCCACCTCTCGGGCGAAACCCATCTCATGGGTCACGCAGATCATGGTCATCCCCTTTTTGGCCAGGGTTTTCATGACATCAAGGACCTCGTTGATCATTTCCGGGTCCAGGGCCGATGTGGGCTCGTCAAAGAGCATGATCTTGGGCTGCATTGCCAGTCCGCGGGCAATGGCCACGCGCTGTTGCTGCCCCCCGGAAAGCTGTCCGGGATACGCGTGGGCCTTGTCGGGGATATCAACCTGCTCGAGCAGGTCCATGGCGATGGAAGATGCCTCTTTTTTGTCCATCCCTCGGACCATGGTCGGGGCGAGGATGATATTCTCAAGGACGGTCATGTGCGGGTAGAGATTGAACTGCTGGAAGACGAACCCGATCTCCGCCCTGAGCAGGGTCAGGTTCAGGTCTTCTGCGTACAGATCCGCACCGTCGACCAGGATCCTGCCCTTTTGGATGGGCTCGAGGCGGTTAATACACCTGATAAGGGTACTTTTGCCCGAACCGCTCGGCCCGCACACGACAAAGACCTCGCCCTTGCCGACCTGCAGGGAGACGTCCTTGAGCGCGTGGTGTTCGCCGTACCATTTATGGATGTGTCGTATGTCGATCAAAATAAATCCGGATGGGTTTTGAGGGAACAAACCCTGCCAAGATCCGGCATGGCCGGCACTCCTGGTAGGGATATGGTGGGGCCTGGATGTAGTAAGGACCCGATGAAACAAAAAGATGAGCGCGTATAGCAAAATATGCGCTCATGGGCAAGCAAGGGACGGTATGGATAATATTGCAAATAATGTGCTTTGCGGATAATGACCCAATCTATGTCAGCAACCAATGTTCTCTTTGTCTCCCGGCCGGAGTACGTCACCCCGGTTTTTACCGCCCTCAAGAAAAGGGGGGTCTCCGTACTCATGGCCGAGGACGTGGAGTCTGCGCTGAGGGTTATCCAAAACACCGTCCCCTGTCTCGTTTTCGCCCAGGAAAACCTGGCAACAATGCGCGTGCTCGATCTCCTGCGTACGGTGCAGCAAGAAGAGTGCGGGGTGGAGGTCATCGTGTTCTCGGAAGCGGGGTCGGTTGATGGGGCCCAGAAGGCACTCGAGGCCGGTGCCCGGGATTATTGGACGACCCCCCTTGACAAGGACAAGGTTCTTGCGGCCCTGCCGGAGGAAACGGAAACCGCTGCACCGCCGGTGCACCCCCCTGCAGATATACCCGCGGGGACGAGAAAGATCATCGGCTCCCACCCGGCCATCCGCCGCGTCCTGGCATTGGCAAGGCAGGTGGCCCCCTCGAGGGCGACCGTGCTCATCTCCGGTGAGTCGGGGACCGGTAAGGAGATGTTCGCCAGATACCTCCACGGGGCGTCCGATAGACGCGACAACCCCTTTGTGGCGGTCAACTGTGCGGCCCTGCCCGAACATCTGCTGGAGTCGGAACTTTTTGGGCATGAAAAGGGCGCTTTTACCGGGGCTATCCAAAAAAAAGCCGGAAAGTTCGAGCTCGCCCACGGCGGAACCCTGCTTTTGGACGAAATTTCCGAGATGGATCTCGGGCTGCAGGCAAAACTCCTGCGCGTTCTGCAGGAGGGAGAGATAGACCGCGTCGGGGGGACAGAGACCCTCAATGTCGATGTCAGGGTCCTGGCCACGACCAACCGGGATATCGAAAAAAGCGTGGCCGAAAAGGAATTTAGACAGGATCTATACTACCGGCTCAATGTCATCCCCCTGAAGCTTCCGCCCCTGCGCGAACGCGGACAGGACATCCTCGCTCTGGGCGAATTTTTTATCAAACGGTATAGCAGGGAATATGGGTTCGCCTACTCGGGGTTCGCTGCCGAGGCCAAGAGCTGGCTCATGGAGTATCCCTGGCCGGGCAATGTCCGTGAATTGCAAAATCTCATGGAGCGCGCCGTGCTGTTGGCCGCTGGTTCGCCCATCAAGCCGTGCCATTTTCTGCTCGAGGGCGAAGAGTGGCCCCTTGACGAACAGCCCGGGGGGCCAGAGGAAGGGGAGCTGCCGAAGGACGCCGGCGAAGGAGACGACCACCCGGCCGTCCCCGGCAACGTGGTCCCCCTGCAGGAGATGGAGCGCAGGCTTATCCTGCAGAGCCTCGACCAGACATCGGGCAACAGGACCCAGGCCTCCAAACTCCTGGGCATATCGGTCAGAACCCTGCGCAACAAGCTCAACGAGTACCGCAAGCAGGGGGTGGAGATCGAGTAGGAGGGGGAGGACGGTGTTAGGTTTTAGGTGTTAGGTTTTAGGTGTTAGGTTTTAGGTTTTAGGTGTTAGGTTTTAGGTGTTAGGAAAGGGCGAAGGAGACGGGAGGCGGGAGACGGGAGGGGCACTGGGTGCCGTGCCCATTTGGCCGCATCCGGTGGGACAGGATGTTTCTGCAAAAAAACGAACACCGAGGATCAAGCCCACAACCGTGTCTTGTAACA
>NZ_JBUDSQ010000157.1:0-3159 GCF_054921335.1 Desulfoplanes sp.
ACCCAGGGCCTGTTGGCGGACACAACCACCATCTGAAACAGCAAACTCTTTTTTGCTTTCACGGAACCCCACATGAAAAAAGCACTCATCACCGGCCTGACCGGTCAGGACGGATCATACCTAGCCGAATTTCTTCTTGCAAAAGAGTATGAAGTCCACGGCATCAAGCGCAGGTCCTCCTCGTTCAATACCGCACGGGTGGATCACCTGTACAAAGATCCCCACGAGGAAAACGTCCGGTTTTTCATGCACTACGGCGATCTGACCGATTCCACAAACCTGATCCGGATCATCCAGCAGGTCCGTCCCGACGAGATCTATAATCTCGGCGCCCAGAGCCATGTCCAGGTCTCCTTTGACACCCCCGAATACACGGCCAACTCAGACGCCCTGGGGACCCTGCGCCTTTTAGAAGCCATCCGGGTTCTCGGATTGGAAAAAACCACCCGGTTCTACCAGGCCTCGACCAGCGAGATGTTCGGCAAGGTTTTGGAGACCCCGCAAAAGGAAACGACCCCGTTTTATCCCCGGAGTCCGTATGCCGCGGCCAAGGTCTATGCCTACTGGATAACGGTCAACTACCGCGAGGCCTACGACATGTTCGCCTGCAACGGGATTTTGTTCAATCACGAGTCCCCCCTGCGCGGTGAAACATTCGTCACCCGCAAGATCACCCGGGCAGCGGCCAGGATAAAACTCGGACTGCAGGACTGCCTGTATCTCGGCAATCTCGATGCCAAGAGAGACTGGGGACATGCCCGGGATTACGTCCGCGCCATGTGGCTCATGCTCCAGCAGGAGACGCCCGACGACTTTGTCATTGCCACGGGTGAGACCCACTCGGTCAGGGAATTTGTGGAAAAAAGCTTTGCCGAGCTGGCCATGCCTATTGTCTGGGAAGGCAAGGGGCTCGAGGAAACGGGCAAGGATGAGCGTACCGGAAAGGTCGTGGTACGCATCGATCCAAGGTATTTCAGACCAACGGAAGTGGACTTCCTCCTGGGTGATCCCACCAAGGCCAGAGAACAACTCGGCTGGGAACCGGAATCGGATTTTGACGGCCTCGTGCGGGAGATGATCCAGACCGATCTCAAGGAGGCCGATCGGGACAACCTCTGCCAGAAGGCCGGATTTTCCGTGCCCAACCACAATGAGTAATGGATGACGATCATTATGGCCCACCAAACACCTTTCCAGGAAAATCCACATGAATCCAAATGATTCCATCTACGTTGCCGGCCACCGGGGCCTTGTGGGCTCGGCATTGTGCCGGGAACTCAAACGCAAAGGCTATACCAACATCACCACCCGGACACACAGCGAGCTCGACCTGTGCAACCAGCAGGCGGTCAACGAATTTTTTGCAAGCGACCGTCCTGATCACGTCTTTCTGGCTGCCGCCAAAGTAGGGGGCATCCATGCCAACGCCACCTATCCGGCCCGTTTCATCTTCCAGAATCTGGCCATTGCCACCCATGTCATCGATGCGGCCTACCGCAACGGGGTGAAGAAGCTCCTCTTTCTGGGCTCGTCGTGCATCTATCCCAAACTGGCTCCCCAACCTATCAAGGAAGACGACCTGCTCACCTCCCCCCTCGAACCCACCAACGAGGCCTATGCCATCGCCAAGATCGCCGGACTCAAGATGTGCGAATTCTACAATCAGGAATACGGCACCACCTATTGGTCGGCCATGCCCACCAACCTCTACGGTCCGGGCGACAACTACGATCTAGAGACAAGCCACGTCCTTCCCGCCATGATCCGCAAATTCCACGAGTGCAAACGGGCCGGCAACACACCTGTCACCCTCTGGGGTACGGGAGCACCCAAACGGGAATTCCTCCACGTGGATGATCTGGCCCGTGGCTGCGTCCATCTCATGGAACTGGAAAACACCCAGCCCCAGCTGGTGAACATCGGCTGCGGCCGGGACCAGACCATCAAGGACCTCGCCCTCATGGTTCAAGGATGTGTGGGCCACACCGGCGAGATCATCTGGGACACGGACAAACCCGACGGCACCCCCCAAAAACTTTTGGACATCTCCAGGATCACTGCCCTGGGCTGGCAACCAACCATCAGCCTTCAAGACGGCATCGCCAGGGTCTACGCGGAGTACGCTGCAAAAAAATAACAATTACCAAACGCCCCGCGTTCCCAAAAAATGCCGTTCTCCGCGCCTCTGCGCCTCTGCGCGAGAAAAAAAGAAAAATGCGTTATCGCGCAGAGGCGCCGGGACGCAGAGGAAGAGGTTTTTGTAGAAAACCATGGAACCGAATATTGATAAATTGATACGCTTCTGGATATCCGAAGCAGTCGAAGCTTTAAAGGTTGCCGATCACCTTGTGGAGAAAGGAGATTTCTCCTATGCTTTGTTTTTTGGCCATCTGGCTTTGGAAAAAATGTTAAAAGCATTGTGCGTGAAGGAGCAACGGGGACATGCCCCTCCAATTCACAATCTTATCAGACTTGCTAAAATTGCTGGGATTAAACTTGACAAACAAGCTGAGAATGATTTTGTGACTATAACTGCCTTTAATATTGAATCCAGATATCCTGATTTTAAAAGTTCTTTTCGTAAAAAATGCACACTGCAATTTACCACACATCAGATGGAAACAATAAAAAGGTATTTCAAATGGCTGAAATCCCAACTGAGTTAAAAGAACTTATGCGGAGATATATTGCTCAAGTCAATCAGGTCAAACAGGTTGACAGAGCTTATTTATATGGCTCTTACGCCAAAGGCAGAGCCAATAAATGGAGTGACATCGATATAGCTATTGTCAGTCCTGACTTTTCTCAGGATCTTTTTGAGGAAAGGGTTTTTTTGATGAAGTTGGCTCTAAACTTTGATGATCGGATCGAACCAAGTCCATTCAGGCCTGAAGACTTTAATCTTGACAACCCCCTGGTCAACGAGATTGATGCTTCTGGCATTGAAATCTGCTCTGAATAACACCCGCTACGAGCTGTGAGCTTAACTTTGGCAACAATAAAGTTTTATCGTATTATACTGAACAGTTAGATAAAAAATATACAAATTTAATCAACAAAAATTGGCTATAAGGGATCAAATCGACTGTTTTTAAAAATCAATATAAATACAAACAGGTTGTTGCTTATCTCAGAGACCCGGCCCACAAATACTTCCAG
>NZ_JBUDSQ010000158.1:0-3052 GCF_054921335.1 Desulfoplanes sp.
TATGCTCAGCTTATCGATTTTCTGAGCGATTGTTTCCGGATGCATGGTGTCTCCTTTGCTTTGCGTGCATGATCGTCAGTATTCACCACGTGCGATCATTCCAGCCGGCGGTCATGACGCTTCATTGTCCGATATTGTGTTATCCGGGATTTTTTGATTGTCAATGAGATGATCCGGATTGTGGGCATGGTGGTTGAAACCCTCTCCCGGCCCCTGCACTTTTCGTCCGGCAGGCAATATTCACCTGAGAGACAGTGCCTTCATCCATAAGAAAATAAGCGTGACTCGGCCTGTACCGGGCAAGGCTGGGTGGCATGGGTGCTATCAGATCCGCAATCTCCTGCTTGGCTGTCCACAGGTTCTGGCCGTTATACAGAACGATGGGAAAGACCGGGGGCAGGTTTTCACCTCTCTGCACCCGCTTGCTTTTGATGAGATCCTGATAGAGCAATCCCCGGTAAACCATCACCCGAACCGCCATCCAGGGGTCCACAGTGCTCTGGAATTCGATGAGCAGATAGACATACATCCAGGAGTCGTTCCACCCCGGCAAAAGCACCCCCGGCAAAACACAAGGTCTCCACATAATCGTGTTGACGATATACTTATTGATAGGATATTTATTCTATCCATGACATGGACCATACATATTCATCGCAATGCGCGGAAAAGTCTCCGGTGTTTGCCGCCAAGGATACGACTGAAACTTCGAGCCCTTTTGGCGGAGTTGGAAATTTCAGGGCCGGTTCGAGGGAATTGGTCCAACTATGGGAAGCTTTCAAAGACACGACATCATTGACACCTGAAAAAAGGAAATCCTACCTATGTCGCTGTCTGGGAAGAAGGCCCCCAGGGAATTCAATTTATCGAGGTAACCTATGTTGGAACACACGAAAAAGCTCCCTATTGATGGAGATTCTACTCGGATAATCCAGGTCATCGGACCTGCCCACAAACATAATGAAGCCATGGAAGCACTGAAAAAACTGGGTTACATCAATACAAATGATTCCAACCCCTGGCGTGATCTTTTTGATGAAGAAGAGCTTACCCCGGGTGCCGCTCTCAAGGGTTCCAGATACAAGGAAGAAATGACCCAGAAGGAGTTGGCCGAAAAAACCGGCATCCCCCAGGGCCACATTTCGGCCATGGAAAACAATAAGATGGGAATCGGAAAAGAACGTGCCCGCCGCTTGGCCGAGGTTTTGGATATCGATTATCGAATTTTGTTGTAGCCCTTCATCTTGATGGGCTGACCGTTGCTATATGAGAAAAAGAATCACGATTCCCGAACCAACCCCTCTCTCACCCCCTGCTGATGGTAGGGTGAGAGAGGGGTTGCTCGTTAAGCAGCCCTGTCCCCCATCCATCACTCCATGGTTTCACCAACATACCTCTTAAACTCCCCAACCCCGGTAACATACCTGAACCCATACTCATTCGCCAACTTCAGCGTTGCATTCTCTTCATCCAGCAATACGGCGACCGGCTGACTGAATCCCTGTTGAATCCCATCCGGCCAGGCCAGGTCCAGGATGACCACGGGTTGCCCGCTGTTCTGATCGATCACTTCGTGGTTGAATGTTCCGGCAGGGAAACCATGTTCGATCATCCACGCATTGAGTTCGACCAGAGCGGCCTCTTCTTCCTGGGATACAATTCCGCCGGGGGCTTGGGGGGCTGCTGAGGGTATGGGTGCTTCTATGCATGGCGAACTGCACGCCGAAAAAGCGGGGGAGGGGAGGAGGGTGGTGATGAAAGCATTTGCCGCATCTGCCAGGAGTTTGCGGCGTTCTTTAAGAAAATCCGGGTAATTGTCTATATCCCAGCGGGTTTCATCCCGAGGTATCCACTGGGAATGCAGGGTACCCGGGTGTGCGGCTTCCACGGCTGGGAAATAGCTTTGCGGCAGCTCGTCGCTGATGCGGAGATTGGTGGTTTTGGTGAGGAAGCAGAAATTACTGAGCGCATTGACTTCAGCGCGCTGGTAGCCCTTTTTATATAACTGGGCCTTGGGGAAGATATGGTGGACCTCGAGTCGGCTCATTCTGCCGAGCAGATCCGCCTTGAGGGGCATGCCGGTTCCCCAGTCCCTGGCATCTTGGGTGCGGGTAAGCAGGTAGAGAAGGGGATAGAATCTTGCTCCAAGACTCCATCCGGAAAAATGGTCGGGCAGGATTGTCAGATCACCGTGCCACAGGTGCAGTTCGGTGATGAGATCATCGAGGCCGGTTGCCAGGTTGCCGTTTTCAAGAATTTTGAGATCCTTGTCGATGATGCTTTCAGTGGAACCGGAATAGCGCCCCCAGAGGGCACAGTTCAGATACCAGAAAAGAAGTTTGTTCTGCTCGTCACGGCCCATGTCCTGCAAACCACGCCTTCCCAGATAATGAACCATGACAGGAAAGGTGTAGCGACCAAAAAGCACCCGGTCATGATCGAGGCCGAGAATTCCTCGTTCTCGACATTGAAATACAATCCGGTGAACACGGAAGCGTTGCCATCAAAAAAACAAGGCTCATGTCCCCGAATGATCCCGTAGAGCGAGGTAATCCGCTGTTGACCGTCCAGCAGCAACTCGATGATCCCGGAAGCCGGATCATTGTCCCCCCGATGAGCCGCCTGGTTCGCCTGCGTGGCCCACACAAGCAGACTCCCCACAGGATGCCGCTTGTACAAGGAGGTCATCAAAGCCCGAACTTGATCCCGATTCCAGACGTAGCCCCGCTGAAATTCAGGAAGGGCAATGAAACCGGCGTCGATCTGGTCAAGGATGGTTGCAATTTTCAAAAAGTTGCTCCTAGCTGACGCGCCTTGCTTCTGTTGAAAGGATAGAAGGATAGAGGGGTACCGACGATCAGGGCATGCGCAAAGGCGACTTTTTCTTTGAAAACCGATTCCGTTAGAAGGTCGATTTTGGGGGTAGAAAGGTGGTTTTAAGAGCAAAAATAGCCCTTTTTGAGGAGTTATGGGGAATTATTTCAGGGTAATATCTTAGTCCGACCCCGGGAAAAATTTTTTCTTTTTGGCATAGTGCATTTCCCTTACTTGG
>NZ_JBUDSQ010000159.1:0-2839 GCF_054921335.1 Desulfoplanes sp.
CTTCAAACAGCAAAGCTATCTCTCAAACGTTGCGCCAAAAGTTCCAAAACGTCCGCTTGAGTAGATCTTCCCCTGTGGATGTGGCCTTTCGACGAACTCGCCACTCGGTAAGCTGATAAATTCTTGTGCATCCATATCATCCAGGTATTTTGAGAATCCGTTATTACGTAGCGCATTCTCCGCTTCAGAACGGTATGAAAAAGACATCTCATCGAAGACCCCGCAAGTATCACCATAGAACACGACCAGTACATCGTCTTTCCTATCAATGACTACCGCCCAGTTCTGCTGAAGAAAATCAACTATCTTAAACCAAGGATTTCTTGCCAGTTCTTTTGGTATGTCAGTGTACATGGTTATTCTCTTAATAATGCTGGATATTGGGACCGGACTTAGACAGCTACACGGAATATCATCATAAATCATCACCGGAAGGCCCTTTTATCCGCTTAAGCAGCCCCTTTTCCTCATAAAATTGGCTGTTTAAGCTGAGCGACCGTACCCGTTTTAGGTGCGTCAACAGGACTCACTGCTCTCAAGAAAAGGTAGTTTTCCATCATATCATGGACCTTTCGGGGCTACCTCTGTCGCTTATGCTTCTCATCTTCCCAACAAGATCCTTCAGCTCATCCCGTTTCTCATACAACCATTCCGCAACCCCGAGCATGTCGTTCCGGTCAGTCGTGCGGCCAGGAGATACATCCCGCCTGTGACGGGGGTGCTGGTAGATGATGGAAATCCCTCTGCGTTTTTAAAAGAAACTGCTTCTGGTTCTCAAGATCCAGAGGGCGATGCCGACATCCGAGGTAACCTCAATCTGAGGCGGTCTTTCCCCATGTCCATCACAGCTGTAGCTTGTCTCAATGCCGATATAGTGGAGCCATCTGACCAGACCGGCCATGTAGGTGTCCATGATGGAAAGATCGTCAGCGCGGCCACTCTCGGCTCCGCTATGCGCTTTTTCCACGATTCCCAGCCAGAGGGATTCGTCGACATACGCCTCGCGTGGCATAAAAATATCTTCCCGTATCTCTCCGAAACGCCCCTTTGCAAGTATTTTGTCCAGATAATTCCGATTGCCCGGGGTTTCCTCTTTCAGAGAAAAACCCTGGCCCTGTTCTTGGACAAGAAAACCGCTTCTTACGAGAATGCGTTTCCAGGGCATCAAGGCCTTGTTGGTTTCTTTGAGGCGATCTGGTAATTCATCCATCCATACCTCCCAGAGTATTTTGTAGGCCAAAGTGATGAACAAGCGGTCCCGTTCCTCACTGTAGTTCTTCCCACCATGAAACAGGTTGCATCGGACCTGATAAATCATGGCGAGCACATGGGGCCAGTCAACAGGAATGGTCTCGTTGTTTTGCCAATGATCATGGGCACAGGCCGGAGCAAATGCCGGGTATCGATCATTGGGGTTATTCTTATTTTCGATGAACGGGTTCTGCTTGAAAACTCTTTCCACAAAATCCTTTCTGGATTCCCTCGTATTCCATGGCTGAATACCGTTGTTCCTCAACCACAATGCCTGAAACACCGGACCCAGAGCCAGAAATTCATCCACATCCCTGGCAAATGACCCATCTTGCCGATAGAGATCATCGAATCGTCCGGAAAGTTTCCGGTCCTTGGCCATGCAGTGGACCAGATAGGCGTCGATATGATTTTTCGTCATGTCCTCCACGATCTGGGAGGCCCAGGCGTTCACCGTGACCCAGAGATAGATGAGACGCTCGGCCGCATTCTGCTCACCGGTTGCCTTGAACCGCCTGATCCATGACCTGGCAAAATCCCACAGCGCCCTTGTATCCTCGCTCCTCTTCAGGGGATTCTCAGCATCTTTGGCTCGCCAAGTCAGTTTTCTGCAGCTGGGCGCAATGCTATTACTCGCGGCCCTGTTATTGGCCAGCTCTCGTTTTAATAAACTCATCAAATTTTTATTTCTCTCTTTCCCTTTACTGCTTACTCCCATCAGACCTGCATCATATTTTTTTACGATTTTTTCGTATAGTGATATCAATTCATTTTCTTTGATATTATTTTGTCGAAGATATTCATTCAAATCTATTTTGTTGATATTTCTTCTTGTAACATTGATCCGGAGTGTACTACATGTAGAATCGAAAAAGCCCAAAAATCCATAGGCAGATTCATACAATTTCAGTCTTGATTTTGCCCATCTTTTATCATTTTCAGGATATATTTTTGCCAAAAGTCTGTGTATTTCGTTCCTGGAAAAACCTTTGTTAATCAATGTGACTATTATAATGGTCTGCTTATCTCTGTATTGGGTGAGTTCTTGTATTAATGCATCTTCTTCTGAAATTTCATATTCATGATAGGACATCACCACGCTCCTAGTTACATTCCCTGTAGCTGTCTTGTTTCCCGAGTCTTTCACATTCGTCTTGACTACACCCTGGGGTCTTCCCCATCGAACCAACCAAAATCATTGTATTGTTGCTTCAAAAAAGCCGATTATCCAGCCTGCGACATGCAGAAGATCGAAATTGCAAAAAAAGTTATCACCAGGTGATATCTGGGCAGGGCCTCTGCATCTATCCGGGATATCATCATAAATTATCCCGAAAAGGCCCTTTTATCCGCTTAAACCAAATCTGCTTTGAAACCCGTAGTTTTTGAGGGTACCGACATATCACGTCCAAAACCATAGATTTCCGGCAACCCGTTTGCTTTTCTGCACCTCCCGGGGCGCAGAAAAGCGGGCGATTCTTGAATCGCCCCTACAGGTCTGCGGTATATCATCGGGACTCAATGGAAACTCTGCCTTATCGGGGTCGGACCTCGGCATCTATCCGGGATGTCATCATAAACCATCCCC
>NZ_JBUDSQ010000160.1:0-2750 GCF_054921335.1 Desulfoplanes sp.
CCGGATCTGGAGAGTGCGATGAGCAGTGCAGTGATGGAAGTAGCGGGGTTGCGCAAAGAATTTGTTACCGAACGCGGGGAGGCGGTCCGGGCCCTTGATCGTGTGGATTTCAAGGTCTTTCCCAACGATTTTTTGTGTATTGTCGGCCCTTCGGGATGCGGAAAATCAACGCTCTTGCGGATCATGGCCGGGCTGGAGCAGGCCTCTTTCGGCAGCGCGACCTTTCAGGGAGAGGTGTTGAGCAGACCCCACCGCGATGTGGGCATGGTCTTTCAGGAATACTCCCTGTTTCCATGGCGCACGGTCATGGACAATGTCACCCTGGGGTTGGAGTTCCGCGGGATGTCCGGGCAGAAACGCCGCAGTGTCGGGCAGGAGTATCTGCAGCTTATCGGTATGGATCAGTTTGCCGACGCTTTTCCCTACGAGCTTTCCGGCGGCATGCGTCAGCGTGTGGCCATTGCCCGGGCCCTGGCCACGGAACCGGATGTGCTGCTCATGGATGAACCGTTCGGGGCCCTGGATGCGCACACCAGGATTCTGCTCCAGAAAGAATTGCTGCGGATCTGGGAGCACAAACGGACGACCATCCTTTTCGTGACCCACAGCGTGGACGAGGCCATCTATCTGGCCGACCGGATCATGGTCATGTCCGCGCGTCCCGGACGGTTCAAAGAGGAGATCCGGGTGGACATGGAAAGACCCCGTGACCGGGCCATGCCTGAATATGGGCGTATGGCAGCAAGCATCCTGGATATGCTGGAGCAGGAAGTCGTCATGGGATGAAAGGGATTCGATAAGGCGGTTTCAGGTGTTATGTGTTACATTCGAGGGAACGGCGAAAGGAGGGGGAAGACCCGTCATCTCGGAAGACGTCATCCCTGACCTGATCCGGGATCTCCAAGGATTTGGCGTTGCAGTCATGTTGCGGTTACGTCCCGGTCGACCAGGATTCCGTCCTACGTCGGGATGACGGCAAAGGACGTATATTCGGATCGAAAGATACCATTTTTTTTAGGACTGGTGTCCAGCGCCGTTATGGCTGGGCACGAAAAAAAATGCTCCGCAAACAAGTGAGGTTCTTGTCTGCGGAGCATTTTCATTCGGGAAGCCCGATGGTTTAAATCATATTCGTGGAAGTTTGCCATAAAAAACAAGAAAATTCTATAACAGCTTGAACTTAAAACCTAAAACATAAAACTGCGGCCTGGCCGCATCAGCCAAGCATTTCCAGGAACGCCTCGATACGGGTTCTGAGCTGTTCCGTATCCGATTGGGCATAATCTGTTTCAATGTGCAGAAAGGGGAGCTCGTGCTTGTGTTCCACATGCTCCCGCAGGGAAAAGGATTCCACGTTGTAGGTATGGCAGCATTGCCAGGTCAGATCTACAACCCCGTCAATGGCGTAGTCGGTGATGAGCTGGCTGATGAGATCAAGCCTTCCCGTGTTGGGGGTCATGCAGGAACAGGGGGTGTTCAGGTAGCGTTTGGCCAGGGCGTGGTAGGGATCGGGATCGGTTTCGTCGACCAGAGCGGCAAAATCCTTGAGGCTCGAGCAGTGTTCCTGAACGGGGATCAGGGCACCGCATTCCTGGAGTATCTGCAGAACCTTTTCCGACCCCTTGCCTGTGGGACAGCCCGTGTAGAGAATGCGCGGTCCGGGCTTTGGGTCGGATGCACCGGAGGCGACCATGGATTCCAGGTCGTCTGCCAGGACGGTGATTTTTTCCAGATAATCCTGCCTGTCGACCACAAAATGTTTGGTCTCGGTTATGCTGAGCATGTCCAGTCCGGAAAGGGGGGGGACGGGTGCCTTGCCAGTGGCGGTAATGCGCAAAAGCTGTTTTCTGATCCGGTTCTGCAGCCGGATTTCCCGACAAAGTTTTTCCTCGCTAATCCGGTGTCCGGTTTCCTCTTCCAGGAAGGCTGCGAATCTGTGCAGTTCTCCTGTCCAGAGGTCCAGAGACGGTTTATCGTCCTGGCGATAGGGAAGATGCATGAGGTGGAGGGGTTTGATCCGCTGCAGCAGTTCGTACATCTTCTTTTTGCCGTCACAGGTGGTTTCCCCCACGATGAAATCCGAGGCCCCGAAAAAGGGACAGGAATCCGTAATCCCGTATCCGTAGCTGGACTTGATCAGCGGACAGAGGTTGGCCGGCAGGTCCCGCTCGGCAGCGGGAACGGGGGCCTGGTTCTTGCCGCACAGTCCCACGGGGATGACCCCTGCCGCGTACATGAGTTCCGTGGGCGCATAGACACAGAAAAGACCGGCGATCTTGTGCCCCTGCTCCTTGGCCCCGTCAATGAGGGGCAAACTGCGGGATTTATAGGTGGCCAGGGTTTCGAACGATTCCGGTTTAGACATCAAACTTTTTCCTCCCCCACTCGGCCGCGCCCCGGGCGCCGACTGTGTCCGGGTTTTCCGGGATGACCAGCTCCAGACCCAGGAGTTCCTCGAGGTTTTTGACCACGCAGGGGTTTCGGGCCACGCCCCCGGCAAAGACGATGGGCGGGGTGATACCCACCCGGGAGAGCATGGATTTGGTCCGGTTGACGATGGATTTGTGCAGCCCCAGGGCGATGTTGGCCGGGGATTCTCCCCGGGCCATGAGGGAGACGGCCTCGGTTTCCGCGAACACCGTGCACATGCTGTTGATGGTCGGGCAGCCGGTGGCATTCATGGCGTATTCCCCGAATTCCTCGATGGGGATCTGCAGGGCCGTGGCCATGAATTCCAGAAATTTGCCCGT
>NZ_JBUDSQ010000161.1:0-2725 GCF_054921335.1 Desulfoplanes sp.
CCCGCACAGGGGGGCCCCGAACCTCGTGTAATACTCCACGTCACTCCTCCCTGATAGAGTTCCATAGGCACAACGTTGCGTATGCTCTGTATGGACGCCGGCATTTCTCCCAACGTACTGTATGTCGGTTCTTATTTTTCCACTAACTCCTGCTTTCCTTTTTCGGTAAGACGGTATTTTTGCAGGGGACTCTTGGGTTTATCGGCAATGGTACGTTCAATTAATCCAGCTTCCAACAAGGGGTTGAGATAATTCTTCTGAAAAGTTCTCCAGTGTTTCAGGCCCAGCATCTTCATAATTTCTCGGGAGGATCGTGGCTCGCGACAAAATGCCACGAGTTGTGTGGTAGCTTGTGCGGTAGCTTGTGCGGTAGCTTGTGCGGTAGCTTGTGCGGTAGCTTGTGCGGTAGCTTGCGCGGTAGCTTGCGCCCCCGATTCCAATCCTGATTTCTTCCCTGTTTGTTCGACTGGCTGTGTCTGAATACGATGCGGTTTCGCCAGATAGACAGTAAAACGCAATCGCATGCCTACTTCTTCGATTTTCGGTTCGGGCAGCCCCATCTTCCGCGCGTCTTCGAATATGCGACGTACACCCGTGCCCCATTGCTCAACAAGATGAAGCTCTTTAAAGACACGGGCGATGACCGGATTTCGAATACGCGAGGTCCCTTGTCTGATTTCTCGGATGGTCAGGCCGGGAAGAAGGATACCCATGCTTTCCACTTCGATGCGGTCATCGAGAAAAACGACCCGAATAGGGGCACCACGTTGCGAGTAGTCACTGTGAACCAAAGCGTTGATGACCACCTCGCGCAAAATGCCCAAAGGTATGCTCCAAACATCCTTACGCCGGACTTCCGAAAGGTCGGCACCACGATAGGCGTGTTTCTTCAGAAACAGCATAACCTCTTCAACGGTTTGAGGCAGAGCTACGTCGATATCGATATGGTCGAAAATGTCGATTTTCTTGATGCCGAAGAAGCGCCCGCACTGAACCCATGCATCAGAAAAATGAAAGGTACGCTGTCTGCCGAAGAGAAGAACTGCGCCCCTTGTTGGTACAAGTTTATTTTGATGAGAGGTCAGCAACTTCAGCGTCAACATTGCCGGCACGTCCATTTCTCGGGGTGAGCCAAAGGCAGCCTGCAACGCGCGGGTATCCAAATCTTCAATGGACAATTCCGGCATAGGCATACCATCGAAGGAGACGCCCTCCACCGTCCGCCGCAGCTCACCGATCAGTTCCCGGTCGGCCTGTCGATTGGTAGAGCCGAGACGAACATAGACCCCGTTTTCCGGTCCCTCAGCACGGAGGTAGTGGGGTCGGGAATTGCTGAGAAAAACTTCGGTCACAAGAAGGGTTTTGCCTTCCACCGTGGTCATCTCGACATTGGGCACCAAGCGGGGACTGATGGAGTCGGCGATCATGTTACAAAGCCGTTCTTCCTCGTCCAAAGGATTCTCGACACCGATCACTTCCCGCGTCTTGTCGAGCACACCGATGATCACTTTGCCACCGGCTGTATTGGCAAAGGCTACCAACGTTTTCAGGATATTACGAGGAGAGGAGAGATCCTGCTTGAACTCAAGGGTCTTGCCTTCATCGGCCGTGAGCAATTTGGTGACGCTCATGTTCCTATCTCCTTTCTCTCCAACGATAAAAGTTTCTCTAAAATCCCACAGGCTTCATAAAGCGCCTATATTCTCTCGGGATCAGAATTTGAGAATTCGCAAGCTTGCATATGACAACGGAAAGATAATTCTCATTAGTCCTGCATAATTACCCCTGCCTGATCGATTTCGTCAATGATTTTGATCTAAGCCGCAAAATGCCGGCCGATAAGACAGACTCGCTCTTCGTAAGTCCCCTTCATTGTGATCATTCCCACCGTCCTTCTTGTAGAAATGGAATATTTTTGCGGAAAAAGCCATGGAGGTGGCTGACATAAGGTTACACAAAGTGAAACCTTATGTGCAGGAGATTGTCCATGCAACCCATCAGACAACTGAGCAGAACACCTCGAACACACCTCGCCGGTCCAGGCTCTTGTTGGATTCCGGGGGCCTTCCTCTTCCTGGCCAAGTATCATTGATTCAGCACGACAACTGGCCTTCAGAACGAGTTCTTTCCTGGGAACACCGAGCGTCTGCTCGGCCTTTCGAGCAACAACAGCTTCCTATTGTCTGGCCGGCATCATCTGCCCATGTTCCTGCCATATAGTAAACGCAGTGACGAGCAGACGCTCGGCGTTCCCAAGGGGAGTGACCTTGCATTGCGAGTAGGCCCCTGAAACGCAATAAGAGCCTCTCCGAAAGCCTTTGCGCGGGACATGATGTATTCCTGAAGGGGATCTTGAAATGTGAGAGAGCGACACGAGAGTGACAAAAAACTGTCACACAAGGAGTCACCAGTAAAGACGGGAGTGACACCTCGAACGATACAGGCACTCAAATCGGCTCTCTGAGCATGGGGACGTGCCGGACTGGCCGCGGTGCATACGTGGCTGCTGTCTCAGGAATCGCCCGTTTTTCCGAGCCCCGGGAGGCAAGATAAAACACGCACTCCATCATAGACCGGGATATGCTGAAAATTCACAAAGCTTGGTTACCGGTCCCGGCCACCGACATGAGTGCCGGCATCTTGTTGCCGGGCATGCGTGTAGTCCCTGACGACCTCGGCGACACGAATCCGGTAAGAATGGAACAATTCCTCCTTGCCTTTGCGC
>NZ_JBUDSQ010000162.1:0-2667 GCF_054921335.1 Desulfoplanes sp.
CATGAATATCAGGCTCTGGGATTTTTTTCAACATTAAACCCGTCCCCATATTCCGCTGAGATGCATCGGAAGCGGCATAAAACACTCAGGCAGGGTGATGAGTGGTTGTCATTTACAGCGGTAAATCATGTTTAGCGTATATGTCATGTTTTAACCCTCAAAAACTTGACATATACGCTAAAAAGGTTACTCCTCTTTTCAAACGAGGATCATATCATGCAAGCTGCTTCACAAGTGAAAAATTATGTCGAGTCGGTCCCTCCGGGAAAGATCATCACCTACAAGGATTTCACTGGTATGCAAGAGGTCAAACCGCAGGCTCTGGCCAAGGCACTCGAGCGGTTGGTGAAACAAAAAGTTTTGGTCCGTCAGGCCAAAGGGACTTTCTATCGCCCCAAACAAACGGTTTTTGGCCCGATCAGTCCGCCTGATGAGGAAATAATCTCCTTTCTGACCAGGAAAGGAGACCGAATAACAGGAATGCTCACGGGTCAGTCCATCTATCTCAATCTTGAGATATCCACCCAGGTTCCGAGCATTCTGAGCATTGCCACCATCACGCCCCGAAAAAAACAGACCCTGGGCAAGCTCCAGGTTCGGTTCGTGCGCAGTTACGTTGCCTCGTTTGAAGCAGACGATGTCCCCCTTCTGCAACTGCTTGAGGCACTCAGATTCATCAAACACGCCCAGGGCTGTACTCCGGATGACGTTCTGATCGTTCTTGAAAAAAAAATCCGAAAACTGTCTCAAAATGATCTGAAGAAGCTGACGGATTTTGCCAAGAAGTATCCACCCATGGTCCGAGCCATCTGCGGTTGTCTTTTCGAACAGATCCACAAGCCTGAACAGGCCCATTCCCTCCGAACCACGCTTAATCCCCTGACGACATTCAATATCAACATCTCAGAGAGCATCCTGCCCAATAAAAAATCATGGGGAATAGTATGAAGCTTCATGAATCCAAAGAATTCTTCATTGCTTTTTTTTGTTTTTATAAACAAATTTGCGACCACATTTCGGGCATTCTTCGGGCATATATGTGATATCAGCGCCACAATCAGGACAAAATATATCTCGTGGGGCGCGTGGCAAATCATTCTTACAATGTTTGCAGACTTTTGCTGCAACAAGAACTTCTTCTGCACAAAAAGGACATATTCTTGTCACATTATTGCTGTTCCGAGAAATATCTTCAATTTTAGGCATAAAACCGATCATCAAAAAACCCAAAGGGCCTAACAAAACCCCCATTAGGAACCATGCACAACCACTTCTCCCTTTTGCGTTTGCCAAAATTGCTGATGCGAATCCGAGAAGTAACCATATAAAAACTATCTCCATAACCTCTCCTTTCTTTTTTGTTTTTGTATAACCTTTGATACCCATATCTCTAAAATTTAGACGCTGTGTCCTATGAGTCTTATCGGGGTTGGACATCAACATCTCTTCAGGATACCGGCATAAATCATCCTCAGAGGGCCTTTTTGTGCGCTTAGACCGCCCATTTGCCCCGTAAAATGGGCAGTCTAAGTCTCAGCTAATCATACTTACATTCAAGCGTCGGCTGGACTCACTGCTCCCTAGAAAAGACGGTTTTCCATCAGATATTGGGATTCCTGGGCCAGCATCTACCACGTATGCTTCTCATACTCCCGACAAGATCCTTCAGTTCATCCCGTTTATCATGCACTCATTCCGCAAGCTTGAGCAGGTGGAACCGATTGGTCCAGCCGGCAGATAATACGTTTCAGCCGTATCGGGGGCTGTTGGTAGATGATGGAAATCCCTTTTCATTCTTGAAAGAAATTGCTTCTGGTTCTCAAAATCCAGAGGGCGATGCCTACATCCGAGATACCACCAACCAGGGGCGGTCTTTCCCCGTGACCGTCACATCTGTAGCTTGTATCGATGCCGATATGATCGAGTCACCTGCCCCGGCCGCTATGCAGGTGTTCATGACGGAAAAGTCGCCAGGCTGTCCGGCCTCGGCTCCGGCTCCGGGAAGTTGACAAGAAGACTGACCACCATTGCTTGCAGATCATGCCTGGGGATGCATTACTCAATGATTTCCCTGTAGCCCCCTTTTTGGGGGCCGACGTATCTCAGTTTCCCTTGATCTCTCAACTTTTTTGACAGCCCGTCCAACCGCACTCGTTGACTTCCCAATCCGCGGACGGCTCCTTCGGCAAGTGTTGTTCCAGGATCCTCACTGAGCACGACCAGGACCGCATCCGGCGTTTTTATTAGCTCCACGACAAGGCCACTAGGTCTGCTCGGGTTCTGGAGTGGCATAGACGGTATCTCCATCCACCAAGTCGTCCACACTCCCGCTCGAGGCAAAGGCGGGATTGAGCTGGATCAACGGGTCCGGCCAAAGCAGGCCGTTTCCAGCTCGGCTTTGACCTCGTCGTGGATACGCTGATCAGGGATTTCAATGAAGCTTCGGATGTAGTTGGAATAGTCGTCGACGATGCGGTGACGGAGATTGTAGACATCCACGGCAGATTGGGTATGTTTTTTTGGGGTGGATGGAAAACGGAAAATGATCTTCTTACAGCTGTGTCAGCAACAAGCATGCAGTAAAGATCATGAAATTGGTCGCAAGTTACTCATTCTGATGCGCCTGCAAAAAGTCAGGTCTTTAAAAACACTTGATCATTTCATGTC
>NZ_JBUDSQ010000163.1:0-2584 GCF_054921335.1 Desulfoplanes sp.
GGACTTTTTTTGCAGAGGCATACTACGTTCTAAAATCTTCCAATTTCCAAAGGTTCTTGGTCAGTACTCAGATTTAACCTTACATTTTAAAATGTTGTAAGATTAAAATCTTACCCTGCACAACCACAAAATATCTATCGGGTCAGGTGCCTATAACGGATTCTCTTGGGAATCTCAGCATCTTTGCCCAGTCGTTTGCGCTTGTCCTTCTCGTACTCGGAATAGTTGCCCTCGAACCAGACCACCCTGCTGTCACCCTCAAAGGCCAAAATGTGGGTGGCGATACGATCGAGGAACCAGCGGTCATGGGAGATGACCACCGCGCATCCGGGGAAGTTTTCGATGCCGTCTTCTAGTGCCCTTATGGTGTTCACGTCCAGATCGTTGGTCGGTTCATCGAGCAGGAGTACATTGGCCTCCCGGGTGAGCATGAGGGCCAGATGCAACCGGTTGCGTTCGCCTCCGGAAAGCATGCCCACCTTTTTCTGTTGGGCCGCTCCGGAAAAATTGAACCGGCCCACATAGGCGCGGGAGTTGATCTCCCGGCCGCCGACGTTCAAAATGTCCGATCCGCCCGAGACCATTTCCCAGACAGACTTTTCAGGATCAAGACGTCCCCGTTCCTGATCCACATAGGCCAGGCAGACGGATTCGCCCACCCGGATCGCACCCCCATCGGGTTCCTCCTGGCCGGTTATCATCTTGAACAGGGTCGATTTCCCGGCCCCGTTGGGTCCGATAACCCCGATGATTCCGCCGGGGGGCAACAGAAAACTCATATCTTCCACCAGCAGCGTGTCACCATATCCTTTACGGACATGATCCGCCCCGATGACCATGTCCCCGAGCCGTGGTCCCGGGGGGATGAACAAACTCATGTCGCTGACCTTCTCACGCCTCCCCTGACCGACCAGGGACTCGTAGGCCGTGATCCTGGCCTTGGACTTAGCGTGCCGTCCCTTGGGGGACATGCGTATCCATTCGAGCTCGTTTTTGAGTGTCTTCTGGCGAGCGCTTTCCTGCTTTTCCTCGTTGGCCAACCGATTCTGCTTCTGCTCGAGCCAGGACGAATAGTTCCCTTTCCAGGGAATGCCCCGACCGCGATCGAGTTCCAGAATCCAACCGGCCACATTGTCCAAAAAATACCGGTCATGGGTCACGGCAATGACCGTCCCCGCATATTGCTGCAGATGGTGTTCCAACCAGGCCACGGATTCAGCGTCCAGATGGTTCGTGGGTTCGTCCAGCAGCAGAATGTCGGGTTTTTGGAGGAGTAGCCGACACAGGGCGACCCGCCTCTTCTCCCCACCCGAAAGAACCCCGATCCGTGTATCGGATTCGGGACAACGCAGGGCATCCATGGCCATCTCCAAACGGGAATCGAGTTCCCAGGCATCCCCCGCGTCCAGCAGTTCCTGCACGGCACCCTGCCGTTCGATGAGCGCGGTCATCTCGTCATCGGACATGGGTTCGGCGAACCGCGCGTTGATTTCATTGAACTCCTCAAGCAGGGCCACGGTCTCCCCTACCCCCTCTTCCACGATCTGGCGCACGGTCTTGTCGGGATCAAGCGAGGGCTCCTGTTCCAGATATCCGATGGAATATCCGGGTGAGGCCACGATCTCGCCACCGAAATCCTGATCTTCCCCGGCCATGATCCGCAAAAGCGTACTCTTGCCCGATCCGTTGAGGCCGAGCACTCCAATCTTGGCCCCGTAGAAAAAAGACAGGGAAATGTCCTCGATGATGGGTTTCTTGTCATGGTGCTTGGTCACCCGGACCATGGAATAGATGATCTTGTTTGGTTCGTCGCTCATAGATGATGTGCTTCCGGTTGGTTGAAGGTTTGATTCTCACCGGCGTTCGGAACGCCGTCTGCCGGAGCCTGCTTCTGCAGCAAGATGACGTCCTTGTCCACAAAGTCCAGCCCTGCGCCCAACTGCTTTGCCAGCCAGGAAAACGTCGGACGGGAAAAAAAAGAGATATGGGTCGGATCACGGATATAATGCCAGGTGGCAAAAACATCCCGGCCAAGGACCAGTTTGGTCATGATACCCAGAACCCCGCCGGGCCGCAAACATGCCCACACCCGTTCGAGTTCTCCGGCAGGATCACGCAAATGCTCGACAACCTCGGTCGCCGTGATGAAATCGTACGTCCTGGTGAGCAGATCCGTGTCGGGCGCGTAATATTTGTCGTAGATGTCCATGCAATAGCCCGCTTCCTCGAGCATGGTCGAGAGGGTCGGCCCGGGACCGGAGCCGAAATCGAGTCCGTGACTCCCGACCGGGACCAAAGCCTGCAAGGGCCGGGTAAGCCGGGACAAAAATCGCCGATAGCCGACATCGCCGGGATCGTTTTCATGGGTATCGTATCTGGCCTTTTCAGCCGCGGGGTCAAGATGGAACGAGGAAGGGACGAACACCAGAGAGCAGCGGGAGCAGCGAAAATATTCCCGGAACCGATCACTGAAAAAGAGCCCGATATCGTCATAGTGGCAGAGAGGACAATGCATGGATTATACGGAGGTACCAATAAGAGAAAAAAGGAAGAGAGATGGATCCGACAATGTCACAGTGTCCAC
>NZ_JBUDSQ010000164.1:0-2562 GCF_054921335.1 Desulfoplanes sp.
TGCCTACAACGGCATCCCACCGTTTGGCCTGCAAATAGATTGCATCCAGGCCCAGACGATCTTCTTTGATAACCCCGTCGATGCCTTCATCTGCTGTTTTTCTCGTGGCCTTGCCAGCTTCCTGTACTGAGCCTCCGTATCCCATGGCAACAATGAGGTGAACGACCAATTTTTCGAAAAACTCCGGTGTATTTTCCTTAATTAAATGAAGTAACTCGTTTGCGACCTCGTCTCTCAATTGCTGGTAGGCTTGTTCGAGAGTTTCTTCAGGGGTCGTTGGCGATGCTTCATTATCGTTGGTATGGGTAACCTTCTCGGTTTTGTTCTTGCTGCTTGCCTGCCGGAATTCCTGAAATTCTTCAAACCGCACCAAATACTTGATGTCGATTTGAGCAGGGGATTCAGCGAGAATTTTCCGCCCACGCTCGGTAATATGAAATACCCCTCGTTTTGGTGATTCCAAGACTCGGGCCTGTGTGAGATACACTTTTGCCCATGCCACACGGTTTGCAAACGTGGTTTGTCGACCACTTGGCAGCCGTTCCTGAAGGTCTTCCTCGGAAAGCTTCAGTACTTTTGCCAGCCCTTCACGAGCCTCTTGCATGGTATATTCTTCGCCACCAGCGGAGAGCTTGAGCAATGGCAACATCAATGATTGAAAATCAGGTACGGCCAAGGTGAGCTCCTATTTTTGTCTATGGGTCTAATCTTTCGAACGTAGTGATCTACTGTAAAATCATCAGATTATGGGTCCATCCGATTTGTGCAACCAGTGGTTGCACTCGCTTGTCGTCGCGATAAACAATATAAAATTCAAGCATGTAGAAGATATTGCGCCGGGAAAAGCCACTGATTCCGGGAAACTCCGTCCTCAGATCTTTGGCTAACTGTTCAGCGATGGCAGCGCCATGCTCGGCGTCTGTCTGCTGTTCCACGATCATCCGCCCGATGTCCCGGTAGATGCCGACGAGCTCCTTGTTGACCGCCCTGAGGGCTTCGTACTGGGCGGAGCGGATACGCTCTTTTCCCTCGACCAAAAGGTCTCGGTAGAAATTTGAAGGGTGAGGGGTGAAGGATGAAGATTTCTTAGCCATTCCGTTTCTCCTTAAGCCTTTCGGTGATACTGGTCAGAATGGCAACCAAATCATTGCATTCCGGTATCAGTTCCGAAAGCCCGTTAGCGGCCAGGATTTCAGATGCGACAGGCAGTTTTAACCAATACAATGTCCCACGAGCTTCCTTGCAGTCAATGGAACATTTGGTCAGATAATCCGCTTCCGACCCCCTCCCCGACAATCTGTTCGATCAGCGCGTCGGTCTTCTTGCCGCGCACAGAGACATGGCGCAACACGTCATCGGCAATGCCCCAAATAGAACATGCACTCTCGGTATGGGATACATAATTCATGAAGTGTTATTAGTCATTGCGCTTTTGGCCTCATGAGCTGCCTCCAAGAATTCGATGCATCCGATCCTCCTTACACATACAGCGCCAGCTTCAATCCAAGGCCGAACAGACACACCCCCACCATTCTTTCCAGATTGTGCTGCCATCGTTCACGCAATTTTTCTGTATGGGAATTGGTCAGCATCACGACCACAAGGGCGAACCACACAAGGTGGGTCAGGGAGATGAAGATCCCGATGCCGATTTCCACAGGGAGTGAGGTTGCCGGAGAAATCGAAATCCGGCCCCGGACTGATCACGGACAGAACGGTCACCAGGCCGACCAGGGCGATATGTGATTCAACGAGATGCATGTGCGTTTGACGTGCGGGTGTGTAATGATGCCGCAGATTGTTTTCTGGGGCCCCTACCGGGGGGAAGAAAAAGGGACATTATGTAGCGAGTTTAGTTATGTTGCCAGTTTAGCCCCTGAAAGAGGCCAAATACCCCGCCTTACCCCGCCCGGTTTTTTCAAGAGATACCCCGCATACCCCGCCTTGGTTTTTGCCTGGTGATAACCAAAAGTTGACCTCGCAAGTAAAACCTTCAAGTCATTTGGCTTGGAGGTTTTTTTATGCCCAAAAAACGATGCAGACATTGCCGGTGTCTGTTTACGCTGTCCGCACGTAATCCAGATCAGAAGTATTGTTCACACCCTGATTGCCAAAGGACCAGGAAACGAGAATGGCAGCGGCAAAAAATGCAAGTGGATGCGAGCTACAGAGGCAATCAGAAAGATGCCCAGACGCGTTGGCGACTGAAAAATCCGGATTACTGGAAAAAATATCGAAAGGAGCATCCGGAGTACGAACAGCGAAATCGAGAGGGCCAGGCCCGAAGAAACAAGTCCTGTCGGCCCAAGGCGTCCATATTGGACAAGGTTGCAAAAATGGACGCGTTAAATGAGCAAAACAACGATATCTCGGGGTATTACGGTCTGGTTCCGTGCAGTGATATCCTGGTTGCAAAAATGGACGCGAAAATCGTAAAAATTACTGATTTATCAGGTTGTTATCCTCATACTGTGTCTGATTGCAAAGAGATGACTCGATAGCATTCGACAACAGCCTCATGTTACGAGCAATTTCAGCATTTTTTGTAATTGCACGTAAGGA
>NZ_JBUDSQ010000165.1:0-2555 GCF_054921335.1 Desulfoplanes sp.
TTGTATTGGTAGCGGGGACCGGATTTGAACCGATGACCTTCGGGTTATGAGCCCGTGAGTTGATTAAAAACCCATAAAAAGAGATCACAAAGAATAACTGAATACCCTTGACATAAAAGGCTTTTGTCATTACCCCTCTTATTACTGGTTATGATTGTTTTTCACCCTAGAGGTTGGATATAGGGTTGGATAAAATTTTGAGGGGGGTGGACCTCATGGCACAAGACAGGGTCAAGACGAAGTACCCCGGTGTTTTTTATCGGATCAGACAGCGAATCTCCGAAAACGGTAAGCGAGAGCCGGGAACCGAACAGGTCTTTTTTGTTGTCTACAAAAAAAACGGCAAGACGATTGAGGCGAAGGCCGGGAGGCAGTACGCTGACGGTATGACCGCAGCAAAGGCTAACCGTATGCGCACCAACCTTATTGAAGGGCGTGAGCTGACCCCTGTACAGAAACGGGAGAAAGAACGTCAAAAAGTCTGGACCGTTCAAGCCCTTTGGGACGATTACAAGGAGTACAAAACCGACCGCTCCACAAAGGCGTGGAAAGGCCAAGTCACAGATGAAAACAGATATGTGTTGCACCTTGAAAAATCCTTCGGAAGGAAACGACCTGAGGATCTTGTCACCCTGGACATCCAACGGCTCACAGGTCGGATGAAGAAAGCGGGGAAGAAACCGGCTACCATTAGAAACGCGATTGAGCTTTTACGGCGTATCGTGAACCACGGGATCAAAAACGGCTATTGCTCCACTGATAACAAGCGGCTTCGTTTTGAGATGCCGGAAGTTGACAATGAAGTGACCGAGTTTTTGACCCCGGAACAGCTTGAACGACTTTTGGAATCCATCGAGCAGGATAAATCCTGGAAGGCCCGGGGGATCATGAAACTTGCACTATTCACGGGCATGAGACGTGGTGAGCTGTTCAAGCTCCGATGGGAAGACATAGACCTTGAGAACGGCTTTCTCGTTCTCCGTGGCCCCAAGGGCGGCAGGGACCAGCGTTTACCTGTCAATGGTGAGGCCCAGAAGGTCTTAGACGGCGTTCCGGGCACAAGGGAAGGGTATGTGTTCCCTGGTCGGTATGGAAACCAGCTACAGGACATGAGAAAGACCTTTCGGCGCATAGCCGACAAGGCAGGGTTGCCCAAGAACTTTAGACCCCTTCACGGTTTGAGGCATACCTACGCTTCCATGCTGGCCTCGACGGGTGAAGTTTCCATGCACGTCCTGCAAAAACTAATGACCCACAAAAGCCAAAAGATGACGGCGCGATATGCCCATCTTTCAGACGAAACCTTGCAAAATGCGGCAACGGTTGCGGCCAAGACCTTTGAGAGTTGCAACGGCAAGGCTGGATGACAAATTTTCCCGGCCTAGCCCTGGACTAGCTATCTAGGGTGAACGGGGGGACCTTGCCCCCTTGGCCGGGATCTTCACAAGGACCAACCGAAACACAAGGACGGTTGAAAATGGATTTTTACAACAAAGAGAGTTTTTACCTTTTTTGGCGCAAAGAGTACATTTTACGAAACGATTCATTTCAAGATGCGTGGGCAGTTTTCAAAGAAGATAAGGAAGGCAATACTCCAGGATATCAAGAAAAAATCAAAATACTTGAAGGCGTTCACTTCCTCCCAGGGGATACCGAAAAGATGGATGCCGACTGGATCATTGACTTTTTATGGAAGCTCAAAAAACAAGGGGACCAAAACCCCAAAACAAAGGACATTTCTTGCCTTTGGAACAAGCCCGGGATGTTTACGGGTGGCGGTTTGCCCATGCGAACTTTGCCCGGACACATTCAGAACAACACAGAGAGCGTGACCGTGGGGTCATTTTTTGAACGGGATATCATGACCACAACCCTTGAAATGCAATTCCTATATTGGAGCCAAAGGCCCGGCAAGGAGACCGAGCAGACCAGGACAAAAGCCCAAGAGTCATGGGAACGCTTGATACGCCACAAGGTCGGAAAGGGGCACCACTGGCCCCGAGCGGTTGGCCTTTGGCTTTGGGATCATACCGTAGAGGCCGGAACGTCAGACCGGGGAGAAGCTATCTATGCCTTTCTTGATATTTTCGGAGGAGACGAAAACACCCCGAAGACGTGGAAGGATGAAAAATTACTCTCCCGGACATTTACCAAAACGCGCGAATGTATTGAAATCATGGATGTTTTGCCTATGAGATAACCCAGGAACGCAATAACTCAATTATTGCGGATACGACACCAAACACAGACGGCCATATTTTGCCCTCACTTGTGAAACAATTTTACAAAGTGAGGGCATTTTTTATGGAAAATGGATTGAACGACGTAGCAGCGGCGAAGTTTCTTGGACTTAAACCATCGACTTTGCGGAAGTATCGATTTGATGGAAAAGGCCCAGCGTATTACAAAATGGGCGGGAGAGTAGTTTATTATACCGAAGATCTTTTGAAATTCCGTTCGGTACACCGTATTGAACCGCGTAGGGTATAGGGGGCGACCGTGGAAAACAGAAAAGCCCACGGCGCGAACCATGGGCAAATGAAAAATATTGATGC